>CBDTZA010000270.1:0-3826 GCA_965364785.1 uncultured Roseovarius sp.
CACGGGCACCTTTCCGGCGCTGTTTGACGAACGTATTTCCGGCACGCTGATCGGTCACCTTCTGGCGGCGGTCAATGGCGCGTCGGTGGCGCGCGGCTCGTCCTGGCTGCGCGAAAAGCTGGGTGAGGTGGTCTTGTCCGAAGCCCTGTCGATTATTGAAGACCCGCACCGCCCGCGCATCGGCGGCTCGCGCCCGTTTGATGCCGAAGGCCTGCCGACACGCGCCCGCAGCATCGTTGAAAATGGCGTGCTGACGGGCTGGACGCTGGATTTGGCGAATGCGCGCAAGTTGGGCATGCAATCCACCGGCAACGCGGTGCGCGGCACATCTGCGCCGCCCTCGCCGGGGACATGGAATATCGCGCTGACCCAAGGACGGCATAGCCGCGACGATCTGATCGCGCAGATGGGGACCGGGCTTTTGGTGACGTCGATGATCGGCTCGACGATCAACGCCAATACCGGCGACTATTCGCGCGGGGCGGCGGGGTTCTGGGTGGAAAACGGCGAGATCACCTATGCGGTCAACGAATGCACCATCGCAGGCAGCCTGCCTGAAATGCTCAAGGCGATCATCCCCGCCAATGATGCGCGCACCCATCTTAGCCGCGTGGTGCCCTCTATTCTGGTCGAGGGGCTTACGCTTGCCGGGAGCTGACCTGAGCCTGCTGATCGAGGCGGCCCAAGAGGCGGGGCGCATCGCCACACGCTATGCCAAGGGCCCGATTGACCCCTGGGAAAAGCCGGATGGTACCGGGCCGGTGACCAAGGCCGATCTTGCCGTGAATGCGATGCTGGCCGATAGCCTGCGCGCCGCGCGCCCCGATTATGGTTGGCTGTCCGAGGAAACCGAGGATGGCGCGGCGCGCCTTGCCCATGACCAAGTATTCATCATTGATCCGATTGACGGCACCCGAAGCTTTATCGAGGGCTCCGACACCTGGGCGCATGCGCTTGCGGTCGCCGAAAAGGGTGTGGTGGTTGCCGCCGTTATATATCTGCCGCTGCGCGACAAGCTATATTCTGCGGCAGCGGGGCAGGGGGCCTTTCTCAATGGTGTGCCGATCCGGGCGGCCGAACGCACCGATCTTGCGGGCGCTTCGATCTTGGCGGCGAAACCCAATTACGCGCCCGAGCATTGGCAGGGTGGCATCGTGCCAGAGGTCAAGCGGGCCTATCGCCCGTCGCTGGCCTATCGCCTTAGCCTTGTGGCCGAGGGCCAGTATGACGCGATGCTGACCCTGCGACCCAGTTGGGAATGGGACATTGCCGCCGGTGATCTGATCCTGCGCGAGGCCGGCGCGCAGACCTCTGACCGCAAGGCCGGGCGGTTGCTGTTCAACAATCCCGTGCCGCAGGTGAATGGGGTGGTGGCCGCCAACCCGGCGCTGCATCTTGCGCTGCGTCACGCCTTGGCCAAGTAAGCGCGCCGCCCAACCCCCGGAATTCTGCTTGCATCGCCCCCTGATCCGGGTCCAATGCGCGCTTAGTTTATTAGAATACAGGCAAAAATGGCCCGCTCGGACAATCTTACAGGCGCATTGCTGATGATGGGGTCGATGGCGGCGTTCACGTTCAACGATGCGTTGATCAAAATGCTGGCCGGAGAAATCCCGCTGTTTCAACTGATGTTCATGCGCGGGGTTCTGACGACAATTGCGGTGGCGTTTATCGCCTGGCGCATGGGGGTTCTCGGGCGCCCGTTGCCGCGCGCGGACTGGGGCCCGGTGTTTTTCCGCATGGTGGGCGAAATCGGCTCTGCCTATTTCTTTGTCACGGCACTTTTCAACATGCCGATCGCCAATATCAGCGCGATCATGCAGGCGCTGCCGCTGACCATCACGCTTGCGGCGGCGCTGTTCTTTCGCGAGCCGGTGGGCTGGCGGCGGATGCTGGCGATTGCGGTGGGGTTTGTCGGCGTGATGCTGATCGTGCGGCCCGGCACCGAAGGCTTTAATGTCTATTCGGTCTATGGTCTGACGGCGGTGTCGTTTGTCACCCTGCGCGATATGGCCACCCGGCGTTTGTCGCGCGAAGTGCCCTCGATGACGGTGACGCTGATCACCTCGGTTTTCATCATGACCTTTTTCGGTCTGGCCAGCCTGTCCGAGACCTGGGCGCCGGTGAATGCGCGCGCCGCGCTGTTGACCGGCGGGGCGGCGTTCATGATCATCGGCGGCTATCTGTTTTCGATCATGGTGATGCGGGTGGGCGAGATCGGCTTTATCGCGCCGTTCCGTTATACAAGCCTGATCTGGGCGCTTGCGCTTGGCTGGCTGGTGTTTGGCGACTGGCCACAGACCATCACGCTGGTCGGCGCAGGGATCGTGGTGGCAAGCGGGATTTTCACCCTTTACCGCGAAATGCAGGTCAGCCGACGCGCGCGGGCGGCGCAGAAAAGACAGCTTTCACTTGGTCCTCGTCCACGTTGAACTGGGTCTTGAAAAAGGCCCGTTCCTTGGCGCTTAGCGGGTGCATCGGGCCGGGATGATAATTGGCGGCGGAATCATTGTCGTCATGCTTGGAGCGCAGATACATATAAGGTGTCGGATGAATCAGCGTTGGCATGTTGTGATGCAGCTTGTGATGGGCAAAATTCATCACCGTGCGCGGATCGCCTGCGCGAAACAAGACCGCAAGCCCGCAGGCCCAGAACGGCGAGATCACCTCTTCGGCCATGATCCCCTGATCCGATAGCGCCACCGAATAGCCGCGATTGTACTCAACCGCCATATACCGCCAGTTCTTGCGCATGCCGGCACTCTGTTTGACGAACCAGCGCAACCCGCTGACAAAGTTAGTACCGACCGCATCATCGTCATCAAGCCGGAACTGGATTGATTCGTCTTTGTCCTCGCCCAGCTCTTCCTTGATCGCCAGCTGCATCGCCAGGCGGTGCCTCATCGGCACGCTTTCCACGATCCTGACCTGCTCGATCCCCGAGGTGAGGTCATAAAGCCGCTCGCGATAGGGGTTCGGCAGGCTTTCCCCGATCAGCACCAGAAAGGTGAAATCCTTGCGCTTCTGCGCGGCAATTGACGGCAGGGTCAGGGTTTCGAAATGGCGAAACCGCAATTCCATGCGCTCGGGCGCATATAAATAAGCCTCCCGACCCTCGACAGTGTCGTGCATCCGCTTGAACCCGCCAAGGGCAGGATAGGAAAACCGGCAAATCCCGATCACTCGCATCGCAAAACGCTCCTGCTGGCGGCTCTTGTTGTCCGCTCTCGTGTTCGATACATCGCACTGAGAGGGCTTTGGTGCAAGCGCGGTGCGGGCTGTTGACAAGCTCTGCGACTCCCCATATACGCGCCCCATCCCGGCACTGGGGGTCGCCCCGTCGCCGATATCAGAACTGAAGTGGTCAAGATCCGGGCCTATGCCCCGATCCTCTGGAAACCCACCGCGTCGGACCCAAAATTACCGGGTACGATAGCGGTCTTTGCGTATTGCGGACGCGCGATATGTATTTGATTAACCGCACGGGCTTCCGTGCAGACACATGTGTTGAGAGACGGGGAAAGAACCGGAATGCCAACGATCCAACAGCTGATCCGCAAACCGCGGCAGCCAAAAGTCAGAACCACAAAGTCACAGCACCTGCAGGGTTGCCCGCAGAAGCGTGGCGTTTGTACACGCGTCTACACCACGACGCCGAAGAAACCGAACTCGGCCATGCGGAAGGTTGCCAAAGTGCGCCTGACCAATGGCTTCGAGGTCATTTCCTATATTCCCGGTGAGAGCCACAACCTTCAGGAGCACTCTGTTGTCCTGATCCGTGGCGGCCGTGTAAAAGACCTTCCCGGTGTGCGTTACCACATCCTGC
>CBDTZA010000271.1:0-3825 GCA_965364785.1 uncultured Roseovarius sp.
ACTTGTTTCGTAAGCGCCGCCACGATGGGTGTGACAAGAATGCTCTGGGCAATGATCATCGCGGTGGGGGTGTAGAGAAGTTGCAGCGGCCCAAGCGGCCCGGCGGCCGACAGCATCAGGTACACCACCAGCCCCACCACCACCGGCGGCAAGCCCATCAGCGCGTTAAGCAAAACGGTGACCATGCTGCGCCCGCGAAAGCGAAACGCCCCGACCACGGCCCCAAGCGGCAGGCCGATCAGGCATGAAATCACAACCGCCGTAAGGGTCACGCGCAGCGACAGCATGACGATCTCGCTCAGGTTCTGATCCCATGTCAGGATCAGGCCAAGCGCCTCGGTCAGGATGTCGGTAAAGCTAAACAAATGCGTTTTCTCCCGTCGTTGGGAAAAAATACACAATTATGCACAGTAATCCACCCCAAAGCGGAAAGCCATTGGTGATTTATGTGCGGTTGGCCCGCAGGCGCCAGATTTTAAGAGGTTGGATTAGCTCTTGGCCAGCCGGCCCTGTGCTTGCGTGGGCGGCAAAAAGCCGGGCCAGCTTGGGCCGCAGGGTTTCGGCCACGGCGCGGCGGGCGGGATCGACGGCGCTTAGATAGTCGATGAAGGCCCCGAGATCGGCCATCGGCGTGGCGCGCTCATAGACAATTGGCGTGGGGCCGGTTGCGAGCGCTTGCGCCAAAAGCTGGTCAATTGCGTTTTGGACCGCGCGGCGGATGTCGGTTTCATCCTCGACCGGGCGCATGACTTCAAAGAACGACCCCTCGGCCAGCGGTTCGACGATGATCACCTCGCCGTTTGGGCGCAGCACGCGCAGCGCCTCTTGCAAGGCGGTTTGCATGGCGGGCGGGGGCACGTGGTGCAGGGAATTGAGAAAGATCGCCGCATCGAACGTGGCGGAGGCAAAGGGCAGGGCCTGTGCCTCGGCGCTTAGGAATGTCGCGCCGGGCACACGGTCGGTGGCGGCTGCGACGGCGGCGGCACTTGGGTCGATGCCGGTCACGTGAAACCCGTCGCGCGCAAGGCTTTTGGCAAGGGCACCATGGCCACAGCCGATATCAAGCAGGTCACGCGCGCCGATCTCTTGCAGGGTGTCCAAAAGACGTTGGCGGGTGTCGTCGGGGTTACTCATCGTCAGGTCCAAACTCGGCAAAGAGAGCGTCGGTATGCGCGCCAAGCCCCGGCACCGCGCCCAAGTCTGGCAGGGTCGCATTCACAAGCGCGCCGGGGGCCGGCATGCGCACCGGGCCGCTTGGGCTATCGACCTCGATATAGCGGTTCTGGGGGTGCTGGGCGAGGTCCTCCATCGTGCTCACGCGGCCATAGGCGATGCACGCGCTGCGCAGCCGTTCGGCCATATCGTCACGGGGTTCGCCGCCAAAGACCGGCGCGATGATCGCATCAAGCGCCGCACGGTTGGCGACGCGGTTTGAGTTGCTGTCAAAGCGCGGATCACTGGCAAGATCGGGCTGACCCAGAATATCGGCGCAAAACGTGGCCCATTCCCGCTCGTTCTGGATCGAGACCAGAACCTCTTTGGCGTCGCTACCCATATAGGTGCCATAGGGCGCAATCGTGGGATGGTTCAGCCCGCTGCGTGGCGGCGTCTTGCCGCCATAGGCATATTGCAGATAGGGCACGTTCATCCAGTCGCTGAGCGCGTGAAAAAGCGAGACCGCAATGTGGCGCCCCTCGCCGGTTTTCTCGCGCCCGATGAGGGCCAGAAGCACCGACTGAAAGGCGGTCATGCCGGCCGCGATATCACAGACCGACACCCCGGTGCGGGCCGAGCCGTATTCGTTGCCGGTGATCGACGACAACCCGCTTTCGGCCTGCACCAACAGGTCATAGGCCTTGAGATCGCGCACGCGTAAGGAATCTGGCGCAAAGCCAAGCCGGTCAATCGCGCCGGGTGCGAGGTTCTGGATAAACACATCAGCGCGCGCCGGCATCTTGTCCATCACCGCGCGATCGCCGTCTTGGCGCAAGTCAAGGCAGATCGATTCCTTGCCCCGGTTGAGCCAGACGAAATAGGCGCCTTCGCCGTGAACAAGGGCGTCATAGCCACGGGCAAAATCGCCCTCGGGGCGCTCGACCTTGATCACGCGCGCCCCGGCCTCGGCCAGACGGCCAGAGACATAGGGCGCGGCAACCGCCTGTTCGACGGAGACAACGAAAAGACCGGACAGGTCAGGGGTCATGCGGGCCTCATTTTCCTAATGGTGACGGGGCTATCTTAGATCGTGCGCCCGCCATCGACCTCAAGCACGACGCCGGTGATGAAATCGGCCTCGTCCGAGGCGAGATACAGCGCGGCATTGGCGATATCGCGGGGCGTTGACATGCGCCCCAGCGGAATACCGGCGATAAAGGTGGCGCGGTTTTCGGGGGTATCGGGCACGCCCATGAACTGTTCCAGCAAACCCGTGGCGCCGATCACTGGCGCGATACAGTTGACGCGAATGCCATCGGGGGCAAGCTCTGCGGCAAGGCTGCGCGACATCAGGTTCACCGCGCCCTTGGTCGAATTATACCAGGTCAGGCCGGGGCGGGGGCGGATGCCGGCGGTCGAGCCGATATTGATCATCACGCCGCTACCTTGCGCGCGCCAGAGAGGCACGCAAGCCTTGGTCATGTGAAAAATCGAGGTGACGTTGACGTCATAAAGTTTGCGAAAGGTCGCCTCGTTGGTTTCCATCAGCGGGCGGTTTGGGTTCGACCAGCCCGCGTTGTTGACCACGATATCAAGGCGACCAAAGGTCGTTTGCGCCTCAGCCACGGCGGCGGCCACATCGGCGCCGTCCGACACATCACAGCGGATCGCAATCGCGCCATTGCCGATTTCACTGGCCACGGCGCGCGCGCCCTCAAGGTTAAGATCGACAATTGCCACCTTCGCACCCTCACGGGCAAAGACCTCGGCGATGCCCTTGCCAAAGCCCGAGGCGGCGCCTGTCACGAGGGCTGTTTTTCCGTCTAACCGCATGCTGCGTTCCTTAACCGTGATTGTTGATGATGGTTTTGATTTGCGAGAACTCAAACAGGGCCGCAAAGCCCTTTTCGCGCCCATGGCCGGATTTGCGGATGCCGCCAAACGGCAGTTCGATCCCGCCGCCGGCACCATAGCCGTTGATAAAGACCTGACCACAACGCATCGCCTTGGCGACGCGCATTTGCCGCCCGCCATCGCGTGTCCAGATGCCGGCGACAAGGCCGTAATCGGTGTCATTTGCAATCTGGATCGCCTCGGCCTCATCACTGAAGGGAATGGCGCAGAGGACCGGGCCGAACACCTCTTCCTGGGCAATTGTCGATTTTGGGTCGACCGGGCCGAACAGGGCAGGGGCCACGTAATAGCCGCCTTTAGGCGTATCAGGGTCGATTGTGCCACGTGCCACAAGCGGCGCGTCGGCCTCGGCGATATAGGTCTCGACCCGCTTTTTCTGTTTTGCGGAAATCAGCGGGCCAAGCACCGAATTCTCGCCCGAGGCAGAGGCGGTAACGGCGCGAAACCGTTCGGCCAATTGCGTCATGACCTGATCGTAAATCCCACTCTGGATCAGAACGCGAGAGCCCGCCGAACAGGTCTGACCGCCATTCTGGATAATGGCATTGACCAGCACCGGCATGACCGTCTCAAGATCGGCGTCGTCAAACACGATCTGCGGGGATTTGCCACCCAGTTCGAGCGTACAGCTGATGTGGTTGCGCGCGGCGGCGATCTGAATCATCACGCCCACTTCGGGCGAGCCGGTGAAGGACATGAAATCAACATCAGGGTGCTCGGACAGGGCCTTGCCTGCCGTGTCGCCGCGCCCGGTGA
>CBDTZA010000272.1:0-3822 GCA_965364785.1 uncultured Roseovarius sp.
CGCAATCCATGGCCAACCGCCTTGGGGAGGGGTTGAGCGCGCAGGTCTATGTGTTCCTGCACCAAACCCGGCTAAGCGATGTGGTCGGCAATACGCTGGCGCCATGCCCGGCGGTGCCGCATCTGTTTACGCTGGTGGATGAGGAATGAGACACCGGGATAGAGGGATTGCGCCGCCTTCGGCGTCGCGGCAGGGCGCCCTATCGGGCGCAATTGTGAGTGGCGCCCTATCGGGCGCAATTTTGTGCCTGCGGCGCGAGTATTTTTACCAAGAAGAAGCTCAGAACCAACCCGGAGGACGTGCGTGATGGCGCGGGTTTATCTGGATTATAATGCGACGGCCCCGCTGCGCCCGGAGGCGCGGGCGGCGATGATTGGCGCGATGGACCTGGTGGGCAACCCGTCGAGTGTGCATGCCGAAGGGCGCGCGGCCAAGGGGTTGGTTGAAAGGGCGCGCGCGCAGGTGGCGGCGGCCTTTGGCGCCGAGGGGGCCGATGTGATTTTCACCTCCGGTGCGACCGAGGGCGCGGCTCTTGCCTGCGGCGGGCGGGGATTGAGCGGGGCCGCTGTCGAGCATGATGCGGTTGGGGCCTGGGTCAGCGATGATCTGGCGGTTGATCAAAAAGGCCGGGTGACCGTGAGCGATCCGGCGCAATCGGTTCTGCAACTGGCGAATTCCGAAACCGGGGTGATTCAGGCCTTGCCCGAAGGGCTGGCGGTCAGTGACATGACACAGGGGTTTGGCAAGCTGCCGCTGGCGTTCAACTGGTCGGGCTGCCAAATGGCGCTTATTTCGGCGCATAAGCTTGGGGGGCCGAAAGGCATTGGTGCGCTTGTGGTCCGGCGGGGCACCGATCTGGCGGCGCAAATCCGGGGCGGTGGTCAGGAAATGGGTCGCCGCGCCGGTACCGAGAACGTCATCGGCATCGCCGGATTTGGCGCCGCCGCAGAGGCCGCGGCGCGCGATCTGGATACGGATACCTGGGCGCGGGTGGAAAAACTTAGAAACATTCTAGAATCAACTATTGCACAGCCTGCAAATAAGACTATTTTTGTCGGGAAAGCCGGACAGCGCTTGCCCAACACCAGTTGCTTCATTACGCGGGGCTGGAAGGGCGAGACGCAGGTCATGGCGATGGACCTTGCCGGGTTCGCCATTTCGGCGGGCAGCGCGTGTTCCAGCGGCAAGGTGCGCGCCAGCAAGGTTTTGCGCGCGATGGGATTTGACGAGGCCGACGCCGCCTGCGCGGTGCGGGTGTCGCTTGGGCCCGGGACGACAGAGGGCGAGATCATGCGCTTCGCCGAAAGCTGGCTGACGCGCTGGCAAAAACATCAGGGCCGGATGGCCTGAGAGGTTAAGGAGATAGGAATGGCTGCTTTGGACGACGTTCAGGTCAAGGAAGGCGTAGATCAGGAAACCGTCGATGCTGTGCGCGAGGTGGGCGGCGCCTATAAATACGGCTGGGAAACCGATATCGAGATGGACTATGCCCCAATGGGGCTTAACGAGGATATCGTGCGCCTGATCAGCTCGAAGAACGAAGAACCCGAATGGATGACCGAGTGGCGCCTTGAGGCCTATCGCCGCTGGCTCACGAAGAAAGAGCCCGACTGGGCGATGGTCGATTACCCTACGATCGACTTTCAAAAGCAGTATTACTATGCCCGCCCCAAAAGCATGGAAGTCAAACCCAAGTCGCTGGACGAGGTCGACCCAAAGCTGTTGGCGACCTATGCCAAGCTTGGGATTCCGCTCAAGGAGCAGATGATCCTGGCCGGGGTTGAGGGCGCCGAGGATATCCCTGCAGAGGGGCGCAAGGTCGCCGTCGACGCGGTGTTTGATTCCGTCTCGGTGGGCACGACCTTTCAGGCCGAGCTTCTTCGCGCGGGGGTGATCTTTTGCTCGATCTCCGAGGCGATCAGAGAGCATCCCGAGCTGGTCAGGAAATACCTTGGCTCGGTCGTGCCGGTCAGCGACAATTACTATGCCACGCTGAATTCGGCCGTGTTCTCGGATGGCTCGTTTGTCTATGTGCCGCCGGGCGTGCGCTGTCCGATGGAGCTTAGCACCTATTTCCGCATCAATGCCGAAAACACCGGCCAGTTTGAGCGCACCCTGATCATTGCCGCCAAGGGCTCTTATGTGAGCTATCTTGAGGGCTGTACCGCGCCCAAACGCGACGTGGCACAGCTTCATGCGGCGGTGGTTGAGATCATCATCGAGGAAGATGCCGAGGTGAAATATTCCACGGTACAAAACTGGTATCCCGGCGATGAGAACGGCAAGGGCGGGATCTATAACTTTGTGACCAAGCGCGCCGATTGCCGGGGTGACCGGGCCAAGGTGATGTGGACTCAGGTCGAGACCGGAAGCGCGGTAACCTGGAAATACCCCAGCTGTATCCTGCGCGGCGATCACAGCCAGGGCGAGTTCTACTCGATTGCCATCGCCAACAATTACCAGCAGGCCGATACCGGCACCAAGATGATCCATCTGGGTAAAAACACCCGAAGCCGGATCGTCAGCAAGGGGATTAGTGCGGGCCATGCGCAGAACACCTATCGCGGGCTGGTGTCGATGCATCCCAAGGCCAAGGACAGCCGCAATTACACCCAATGCGACAGCCTTTTGATCGGCGGAAACTGTGGCGCGCATACGGTGCCCTATATCGAAGTGCGCAACAACTCGTCGCGCGTGGAACATGAGGCGACCACATCAAAGGTGGATGACGACCAGATGTTTTATTGCCGGTCGCGCGGTATGGACGAGGAAGAGGCCGTGGCGCTTGTGGTCAACGGGTTCTGCAAGGATGTGCTGCAGGCGCTGCCGATGGAATTTGCCATGGAAGCCCAGCAATTGGTGGCGATTTCATTGGAAGGGTCGGTGGGTTGATGGCGGATTTCACGGACCCTCTCAACAGGGTTCTTTATAGATTTACCGCTGATCTTGCAGAATGGGGATATGCCTTTGCAGTCCGTGAAAAAGAAAAATCTATCTACATCTGGGGCAACTTAGGTTTTTTCCATTTGGAATACATCGAGACGTCAGAATTTGATGGTTGGCGGGTATATCACTCTGATGACCGCGAAGAACTATTTGAAAACGAGCATGATGTGCAGACTTACATTCGCAAGGTGACCGAATTGTGTATGGACCCGATGAATCAAGAAAGTTGAGATTGTGATCATCACCACAACCAATAGCGTCGAAGGGCGCCCGATCACCGATTATCGCGGCATTGTTGTCGGCGAGGCGATCATGGGGGCCAATATTGTGCGCGATTTCTTTGCCCAGATCACCGATGTGGTCGGCGGCCGCTCTGGTGCCTATGAAAGCAAGCTTCAGGATGCGCGCGAAGTGGCCCTGAAAGAGCTGGAACAGCGCGCAGTGGCGCTTGGCGCGGATGCGGTTGTCGGGGTTGATCTGGATTACGAGGTTATCGGCGATTCGATGCTGATGGTGTCGGCCTCTGGCACTGCGGTGGTGCTGGACTAGGATGTCGGGCGCGCCGATCATAGACCGCCCCGAGCTGACCCTGCCCGAGGCCGAGGCGGCGGCGGTGCGAGCGGCCTATGAGCGGGCCTCGGTGATCCTTGAATACGGATCGGGCGGCTCGACGGTGATGGCGTCGGAGATGGCGGGAAAAACGGTGTTTTCGGTCGAGAGCGATCAGGACTGGGCCCAGATGATGCGCGCCTTTCTGGCGCAAAACCCGCCCGCGACGGGCACCGAGGTGGATGTGATCTGGTCCGATATCGGGCCGACCAAGGACTGGGGGTTTCCCCGCAACAACAGTGGCTGGGCGCGCTATCCGCGCTATCC
>CBDTZA010000273.1:0-3806 GCA_965364785.1 uncultured Roseovarius sp.
TGGCCCCCGGTGCCAAATGATGATCTGACGGCGGCGCTGACCGGCGAATGGCCGGCAGAGCCCGAGATGAAGGATGCCGGCAAGAAAATCGCCGCGAAAGCTGGCGAAAAAGGCATTACAGTTAGCGATGAGGATGTAAAACGCGCGGTGCTTGATTCCGTGCGCGCGCTCATGCTGATCCGCGCCTATCGTATCCGTGGCCATCTGGCGGCCGATCTTGATCCGCTCAACCTGCGCGAACAAGAGGTCCGCCCCGAGCTTGACCCGAAATCCTATGGCTTTACCGAGGGCGACATGGATCGCCCGATCTTTATCGACAATGTGCTTGGGCTTCAGATCGCATCGCTGCGCGACATCCTGGCCATTGTCCGGCGCACCTATTGTGGCACTTTCGCGCTGCAATACATGCATATCTCGGATCCCGAACAAGCCGCCTGGCTCAAAGAGCGGATCGAAGGCTATGACAAGGAAATCAGCTTTACCCGCGAGGGCCGCAAGGCGATCCTGAACAAGCTGGTCGAGGCCGAAGGCTTTGAGAAATACATGCATGTCAAATACATGGGCACCAAACGCTTTGGTCTGGATGGCGGCGAATCCCTTATTCCCGCGATGGAACAGATCATCAAGCGCGGTGGTCAGCTTGGCGTGAGGGACATCGTGATCGGCATGCCCCACCGGGGCCGCCTGTCGGTGCTGGCCAATGTGATGAGCAAGCCTTACCGCGCGATCTTCAACGAATTTCAGGGCGGCAGCTTCAAGCCTGAAGATGTTGATGGCTCGGGCGATGTGAAATACCACCTCGGCGCCTCAAGCGACCGCGAATTTGACGGCAACAAGGTTCACCTGTCGCTGACCGCGAACCCAAGCCACCTTGAGGCGGTGAACCCCGTCGTTCTGGGCAAGGTCCGCGCCAAGCAGGATCAACTGAATGACAAGGACCGCACGAGTGTGCTGCCGATCCTGCTGCACGGGGATGCGGCCTTTGCCGGGCAAGGCGTCATCGCCGAGGGCTTTGGCCTGTCGGGCCTCAAGGGGCACCGCACCGGCGGCACCATGCATGTTGTCGTCAACAACCAGATCGGCTTTACCACCGCGCCGCATTTCTCGCGCTCATCGCCCTATCCCACCGATATCGCGCTGATGGTCGAGGCCCCGATTTTCCACGTCAACGGCGACGATCCCGAGGCCTGCGTTCACGCCGCCCGCGTCGCCACCGAATTCCGTCAGAAATTCCACAAAGACGTTGTGATCGACCTGATCTGTTATCGCCGCTTTGGCCATAACGAGGGCGACGAGCCCATGTTCACCAACCCGGTGATGTATAAAAAGATCAAAAAGCAGAAAACCACCCTGTCGCTTTATACCGAGCGGCTTGTCAAAGACGGCCTGATCCCCGAGGGCGAGATCGAGGATATGAAGGCCACCTTTCAATCCCACCTCGCGGATGAGTTTGAGGTCGGCAAGGATTACCGCCCCAACAAGGCCGACTGGCTTGACGGGAAATGGTCCGATCTCAACGCCCATCGCGGCAAGTACGAGCGTGGCGAAACCGCCATTTCGCCCGAAACCATGGCCGATGTCGGCCGCGCGCTCAGCACTGCGCCAAAGGATTTCCCGCTGCACAAGACCGTGGATCGCCTGCTTGAATCCAAGGCCAAGATGCTTGAAATCGGCACCGGTTTTGACTGGGCCACAGCCGAGGCATTGGCGTTTGGGTCGCTGCTGACCGAGGGCTTTCCTGTGCGCCTTTCGGGTCAGGATTGTACCCGTGGCACCTTTAGCCAGCGCCATTCGGGCCTGATCAATCAGGATAATGAGGACCGCTATTACCCGCTCAACCATATCCGCGAGGGTCAGGCGCAATACGAAGTCATCGATTCGATGCTGTCGGAATACGCCGTGCTTGGCTTTGAATACGGCTATAGCCTTGCCGAGCCGAACGCGCTGACCCTCTGGGAGGCTCAGTTTGGCGATTTCGCCAACGGCGCGCAGATCATGTTCGATCAGTTCATCTCGTCGGGCGAAAGCAAATGGCTGCGCATGTCAGGCCTCGTCTGCCTGTTACCGCATGGCTATGAGGGCCAGGGCCCCGAACACTCATCGGCGCGCCTTGAACGGTTCCTGACCATGTGCGGCGGCGACAACTGGATCGTGGCCAACTGCACCACACCGGCAAACTATTTCCACATCCTGCGCCGCCAGATGCACCGCACCTTCCGCAAGCCGCTCATAATGATGACACCGAAATCGCTTCTGCGTCACAAGATGGCCGTCAGCAAGACCGAGGAATTCACCACCGGGTCAAGCTTTCACCGGGTGCTGTGGGATGATGCGCAATACGGGCTATCCGACACCAAGCTGGCGGCGGATAAAAAGATCAAACGCGTCGTCATGTGCTCGGGCAAGGTTTATTACGACCTTCTGGAAGAGCGCGACAACCGCGGCATTGACGATGTTTACCTGATGCGGATCGAGCAATTCTATCCCTTCCCGGCCATGTCGCTGGTCAAGGAGCTGGAACGCTTCAAGGGCGCCGAAATGGTCTGGTGTCAGGAAGAGCCAAAGAACCAGGGCGCATGGTCATTCATCGAGCCCAATATCGAATGGGTGCTGACCCGCATCAAGGCCAAACATTCGCGCCCAACCTATGCCGGGCGCCCGGCCTCGGCCTCGCCTGCGACCGGCCTTGCCACTCAACATAAAGCACAACAAGAAGCGCTGGTTGATGCCGCGCTGACCATCGAAGGAAAATAACCCATGACAACCGAAGTCCGCGTCCCCACTCTTGGCGAATCCGTGACCGAGGCCACCGTGGCCACTTGGTTCAAGAAACCCGGCGATCCCGTCGCAGCAGATGAAATGCTCTGCGAACTGGAAACCGACAAGGTCACCGTCGAAGTGCCCGCGCCGGCCGCCGGCACAATGGGCGAGATCGTCGCGCAGGAGGGCGAGACAGTTGGTGTTAACGCGCTTCTTGCGACCATCAGCGAAGGCGAGTCCAAAAGCGCCCCCGCCAAGGCCGCGAAAGCCGAAAAAACCGAGAAGGCGGAAAAGCCCGCCGCAAGCGCGCCTGCCAAGGGCGGCGCCAGCGTCGATGTCATGGTGCCCACCCTCGGCGAATCCGTGTCCGAGGCGACCGTCTCGACCTGGTTCAAGAAGGTCGGCGATAGCGTCGAGGCCGATGAAATGCTCTGCGAGCTGGAAACCGACAAGGTCTCGGTCGAAGTGCCCGCCCCTGCCGCCGGCACCCTGACCGAGATCCTCGCCAATGAGGGCGACACCGTGCAAGCGGGCGGCAAACTGGCTATTCTGGGCGAGGCCGGCGCCGCCGCTACCCCCGCCAAATCGAAAGAGACAGAGGCCCCCGCCGCTAAATCCTCGGGCGACAAAGATATTGAGGATGCGCCCTCTGCCAAGAAAGCCATGGCCGAGGCCGGCATCAGCCGCGATCAGGTCACCGGCACGGGCCGCGATGGCCGCATTATGAAAGACGACGTTGCGCGCGCCGCAAGCGCTCCGAGTTCTGCCCCGGCCCCCGTGGCCGCCGCCCCGCGCGCGCCCTCACCCGCCGAGGACGCCTCGCGCGAGGAACGCGTGAAAATGACCCGGCTGCGCCAGACCATCGCGCGCCGCCTCAAGGAGAGCCAGAACACCGCCGCCATGCTCACCACCTATAACGAGGTCGACATGACCGGGGTGATGACCCTGCGCAACGAATACAAGGACGAGTTCTACAAGAAACACGGCGTCAAACTTGGCTTCATGTCGTTCTTCACCAAGGCCTGCTGTCATGCCCTGCGCGAGGT
>CBDTZA010000274.1:0-3806 GCA_965364785.1 uncultured Roseovarius sp.
ACCTTGATTTCGCCCAAGGTGGTCATCGACGGCACATACATGTCTGCCGGGGTATTGGCGTGTTCTTTTGGCTTGTCCTGGGCTGATGCGCCGGTCACGGCAAGGCCCAGTGCGACAGCAACGCTTGTTAAAAGCGGTGCGCGCCGGGTGGCATTCTTGGGTTTCATTTGGGTTTCTCCAATTCCGCTGATGAGGTCCGCCAAGAGTGACGTGATGACGCGGGCGCTGCCTTGACTTTTGTCAACGCTTTGGGCGCGGCTTGGCGCGACAGTCGCGCTTATGATCCGCATTGCCCTTTTCATCGCCTTTCATCTCTTGGTTTCGTTGGCGTCCCCGGCGCAGGCGCAGGGCGTCCTGCGCCAGGGGGCCGACGGCGCGATCTCTCCGGCTCAGCCAACCCGTGAAATTGCCACCGGGCTTTTTGGCCTCACCGGGCCGCTCACTCTGCAACATCGCGCCGACACGGTGCCGGGCTGGGCCGTCTCAGACCCATCCGGCGTGGTGGGCTACATCGCCTCAACGTGGGAACTGACCGGCTCGGTCGGCTATTCTGGCCGACCTCTCGATGTGCTTGTGGCCATCGACGTGCAGGGGCATATCGCCGGGGCCAGATTGATGCGCCATTCCGAGCCGATCCTGACACTGGGCCTTTCAGATCGCGACATCGCCCGTTTTGTGGGGGGCTTTGCCGGGGTCGATCTCTCTGATCCCGAAGGCCCCGGCACGGGCCCTGACATGCCCGACATCATTTCCCGCGCAACGGTGTCCACCGGCGTCATCCGCGATTCGATCCTGCGCACCGCGCGCACTCTGGCTATCGCGCGTGGTGTGCTGCCCGGTGGCGGGATTGATCGGATCACTTTTGAGCCGCAGGGCTGGACCGCGCTGATGGGGCAGGGGGCGATCACCCGCCGCACCGTCAGCCTGAGCGAGGCTCGCCTTGCGCTGGCTGGGGCCAAAGTGCCCGTGCCCGAGGGCGAGGCCCCTTTCATTGATCTCTACATGGCGCTGCTTGATCCGCCCGGCATCGGGCGCAACATTCTGGGGCAACAACAATTCACCCGCGCGGTGGGCGCGCTTGGTCCGGGCGAGACCGCGCTTTTCGTGGCCTCCTCGGGGCTTGGCTCGCATCGCGGCGTCGACTGGCGGCGCAGCGGCGTCTTTGACCGGCTGGTGGTGGTGCAGGGCGAGGCCCGCATCGCGCTGGTCAAATCCGGCTATACAAGGATCGACGATCTGGCCGCCCCCGATGCGCCTGCTTTCAAGGAGCGCAGCATTTTCCACCTGCCCGGCGACGGCTTTGATCCGCTCCAGCCCTTCACCCTTGAACTGACCGCCTCGCGCCCCTCCGACACTGGCGAGGTCAGCTTTACCACCGACCTTGGCTACACCCTGCCATCCGCCTACATCATCGCCCCCCCGACCGAGCCGGCCCCTCTGTGGCAATCGCGCTGGATTGAAAAGCGGTTTCAGGTCGCCAGCGTGATGGTGATGATGGCGCTTCTGACGCTGATCCTTTTGTTGCAGGAATGGCTTGTGCGCCGCCCGCGCCTCTGGCTGGGGCTGCGGCTGGGCTATCTTGCCACCACGCTGATCTGGCTGGGCTGGGTGCTTAACGCGCAGCTATCGGTGGTGCAGGTGGTGGCCTTCCTCCAATCCTTGCTCACCGGCTTTCACTGGGAGGTGTTCCTGATCGAGCCGGTCATTTTCACCCTTTGGGGCGGCGTGGCGCTTGGCCTGCTGTTTTGGGGGCGGGGTGTGTTTTGCGGCTGGCTCTGCCCGTTTGGCGCCTTGCAGGAGCTTAGCAATCTGGCCGCGCGCCGCCTGCGCGTGCCGCAGATCACCGTGCCCCACGCGATCCATGAGCGGCTCTGGATCATCAAATACACGCTTTTTCTGGCCATCCTCGCGCTCAGCTTTTATTCGATGGATCTCGCCCTGCGCCTGGCCGAGGCCGAACCCTTCAAAACCGCCATTTCCATGCGGATGATGCGTGCCTGGCCGTTTGTGCTTTTTGTGCTGGCGCTCCTCGTCGCGGGCCTCTTCATCGAGCGGTTCTATTGCCGCTACCTCTGCCCGCTGGGGGCGGCGCTGGCCCTTCCGGCCAAGCTCAAGGTCTTTGACTGGCTGCACCGCCGCCCGCAATGCGGCCGCGAATGCCGCCTGTGCGAAACCAAATGCACCGTCGGCGCGATTGACCCATTGGGCCGGATCAACCCCAACGAATGCGTGCTCTGTCTGCGCTGTCAGGTGGTGATGAACGACGCCGCAACCTGCCCGGTGCTCAAACGCCGGGCGCGCACATAGGAGGCAAATACATGATTGCTGGCCTGAAACGTGTCTTTTGCGAGCCTCACCGCATCTTCTTTCTGGCCGCCGGCCTTTACGCCGTCTTCGCCTTGGCAGTGTGGGAGATCTGGCTGGGTCTCAACGCCATCGGTGGTCTGGCGCCAAGCATGCCTTTCGCCCCCGCGCCGCATCTTTGGCACGCGCATGAAATGATCTTTGGCTATGCCAGCGCGGCGCTTGGTGGCTTTTTCCTGACTGCCGTGCCCAATTGGACCGGCAGCAAGGGGGTTGCCAAACACTTTGTCACCGTCGTGGCCTTGGTCTGGCTGGCCGGGCGACTGGCGATCTGGTTCTCGGGCAGCCTTCCACCCGTTGCCGTCGCCGTGATTGACCTGGCCTTTCTACCCCTGCTGGGCAGCAAGATCGCGCTGATGCTTCTCAAACGCCCCAAACCACAGAACATGGTCTTTCTGGCCTTCCTCAGCCTTGTCTGGGCGGGCAATCTGATGGTGCATCTGGAATGGATGGGGCTGAGCAATGACACGCTTTATACCGGCCTTCGGGTCGGGCTTTTGTCACTTTGCCTGATGATCGCCGTGCTCGGCGGGCGCGTCACGCCGGGCTTTACCCGTAACGCCATGCACCGCGCAGGCGTGCCCGAAAACACCCTGCCGCAAACCCGCAAACCCGTCGATATGGCCGCCACCGCGCTGATTGCCCTTGTGCCGCTGACGCTGCTTTTGCGCATACCCGACAGCCTGACCGGCGCTTTCGCCGTCGCAGGCGGCACAATGCACCTCCTTCGCATCGCCTTCTGGCGTCCGCTCTGGACCCTTGGCCAGCCCATTCTCTGGGCGCTGCATCTTGGCATGGCGATGCTGGGGCTGGGCCTGATCCTCTGGGGCGTCAGCCTTCTGGGTTGGGGCAGCGAGGTGGCCGGCCTGCACGTTCTGGGCATCGGCGCGGTGGGTGGCATGACCACCGCCGTCATGAGCCGCGCCATCCTTGGCCATACGGGCCGTGCCCTGATTGCCCCGCGTGCCGTGGCGCTGGCTTACGGCCTCATCGCCGCCGCCGCCGGGCTGCGCTGGATCGCGTCGGCGTTTTTGGGCGACATCTATTTTCCGGCGATTCTGGCGACCGGGGCGCTCTGGATCGCCGGGTTCAGCCTGTTCACAGTCGCGCTCTGGCCCGCCTTCACCGGCCCCAGATTGCCGCGCGCTGCCCCGCCGGGCGCCTAGGCTTTGAGCTTCGGAAAATCGTACTATCCATGGCTTCCTCTTAATTACAGTGACTATCAATATAATCGGTCAGCATCTGGGCAAGGTCGGGGTCAGCCGCTTTGGGGACCATTATGCCAACAGAAATACCCTCGTCCTCATCAAAGGCATCGCCATTGCATTTAAACATGGTTTTCGTCTGACGGACGCTGGTAGGTCGCCCCAGAATTCTAGATATGAGGTCATTCTTGGCTGGCCAGAACTCAACATGCATCGCGCCGTGAACAGGGGTTACCC
>CBDTZA010000275.1:0-3804 GCA_965364785.1 uncultured Roseovarius sp.
CCGAGTTTCTGGAAGCGGTCAAGCTTGAGATGTACGCCGATCAGGTGTTCTGCTTTACGCCCAAGGGCGAGGTGGTCAAGTTGCCACGCGGGGCGACACCGATTGATTTTGCCTATGCCATTCACACCCGGATCGGGCATGCCTGTGTCGGGGCCAAGATCGACGGGATGCGGGTGCCTTTGTGGACGCGGGTCAAGAACGGCCAGTCGGTTGAGGTGATCACCGCCGAGGGTCAGACGCCGCAGGCGACCTGGCTTGATATTGCCACCACCGGCAAGGCGCGCGCGGCCATTCGCCGCGCCCTGCGCGAGCTGGATCGCGACCGCTATATCAAACTGGGCCGTGAACTGGCGCGATCAGCCTTTGAACATGTCGGCAAAAAGGCCACCGACAAGGCGCTTGAGGCGGCGGCGCGCACGCTGCGTCTGAAGAGTGCCGAAGAGGTGCGCGCGCGATTGGGAAGTGCCGAGTTGACCGCGCATCAGGTGCTGAATGCGGTCTATCCCGATCTGGTGCCTGACGCGGGCAATGAGGTGTCCCGTGACCTTGCGGTGATCGGCCTTGAGGCGGATCAAAGCTTTGAGCGGGCGCGCTGTTGTCAGCCCCTGCCGGGCGAGCGGATCGTCGGCATTACCTATCGCGGGCGCGGCGTGGTCATTCATGCCATCGATTGCGAAACCCTGTCGACCTATGACGATCAGCCGCAGCGCTGGCTAGACTTGCATTGGCACAACGGCACTCATCCTGCGGTATATGCGGTGACGCTTGATATCACGATTGGCAACGATGCCGGCGTAATGGGGCGGATTTGCACCTTGATCGGCGAGCAGAAGGCCAATATCTCGGATATGACCTTTGTTGACAGGAAACCAGATTTTTACCGGTTGCTTATAGATGTTGAATTGCGCGATGCCGAACATTTGCACGGCGTCCTGTCTGCGCTTGACGCCGAAAGCGATGTCGCCGCTGTTGAGCGTTATCGTGATCCGTCCCGGTCCGGGGCTATGCTGAGCCATGAACCGTAGGAGCCCGACCGTTGGTTTTCAAACGCCGAGACAAACGCCCATTCTGGAAGGTCATTTCTGACTTTCTATGGCCTCGGGGCGGCTGGGCGAGGGCATTTACCTATATCAAGCACCGCCTGCACCGCCTGCCTGATCCGCCACACCGGATCGCGCGGGGGATTTTTGCGGGCGTTTTCACAACCTTCACCCCATTCTACGGGCTGCATTTCCTGGTGGCGGCGTTTTTGGCATGGGTTTTGCGCGGCAGTATCCCGGCGGCCCTGTTGGGGACGTTTTTCGGCAATCCGCTGACCTATGTGCCAATTGGCGTTGCGTCCTTGCAGACCGGCCATTTCATTCTCGGGCGCACCGGCCCCGGCGAGGACGAGGTGCGCCGCTCTCTGGGGGGCAAGTTTCTGGATGCGGGCGACGATCTGCGCAGCAATTTTCTGGCGATGTTTTCAGGGCGCGAGGCCGATTGGCACAGCCTGCATGTGTTTTATGACGAAGTGTTCTTCCCCTATTTGATTGGCGGGATTGTTCCGGGCATCATCGCCGCGCTGACCTGTTATTACCTCAGCCTGCCGGTCATTCAGGCCTATCAGAACCGCCGCAAAGGCGCGCTCAAGGCAAAATGGGCGGCGCTGAAGGAAAAAAAGGCGCACAAGGCTGACGCCAAGCCAAAACAGGACTAGGTTCTTCTCGAGTCGCTTTACAACAAAGGAAAAGCCGATGCCGTTTGAGGGGAAACTGCGCCTTGGCGTGAATATCGACCATGTGGCCACGGTGCGAAATGCCCGTGGCGGGGCCTATCCTGATCCGTTGCGCGCCGCCAAGCTCGCCGAAGAGGCGGGCGCCGATGGCATTACCGCGCATCTGCGCGAGGACCGCCGCCATATATCAGACGCCGATATCGACGGGCTGATGGAGGGGCTGAGCGTGCCGCTTAACTTTGAGATGGCCGCCACCCCCGAGATGCAGGCGATTGCCCTGCGCCATAAGCCGCACGCGGTCTGTCTCGTGCCTGAAAAGCGCGAAGAGCGCACGACCGAAGGCGGGCTTGAAGTGGCGCGCGAGGAAAACCGGTTGGCGCATTTCATTGCACCACTGCGCGAGGCGGGGTGTCGGGTGTCGATCTTCATCGCCGCCGACAGCCGTCAGATCGAGGCGGCGGCGCGGATTGGCGCGCAGGTGATCGAGCTGCATACGGGGGCATATTGTGACGCCCATGCCGAAGGCCGCCTTGATACCCGCGACGCCGAGCTTGCCGCGCTGCGCGAGATGTCGGCCTATGCCCATTCCCTTGGCCTTGAGGTGCATGCCGGGCACGGGTTGAACTATGAAACGGTAAAGCCGGTCGCGGCCTTTTCCGAAGTGGTCGAGCTGAATATCGGACATTTCGTGATCGGTGAAGCGATCTTTCGCGGCCTTGGCCCGGCGATTGGCGAGATGCGCCGCCTGATGGACGAGGCGCGTGCGTGAAATCTTTATTCTCCGTTCTACGCTGGGTTTTGCTTCTGCCGCTGCGTTTGGTGCGTGCATTGCCCCGCACGATATTGGCTTTGATCATTGTCGCGAGTCTGGCCTTGAACGTTGCAACATTGACGATTTCAGGCCTCTATGCGGTCGCGTCCGGTGCATTGTCGGCGGTCGGGATTAGCACGGTTGCAGCGCGTGAGGCTGGCGAAAAACTGGCAACGCGAACAACAACTCGAAAAATCGGCCGCGAAACGGCGAGAAACGTCACCCGCCGGGTTCAACGCGGCGCGGCGCGCAATATCTCTTCTGTCGCGGGCGAGGCAATTCCTATCGCCGGGATAGCGGTGATCGCCGGGGCGCTGACGCTGGAGGTCAAGGACGCCTGCGACACGGCTGCCGAGATGGCCGGTCTGGAAGCTGCGCTCGAAACATCGGGTGATCCGGAAAGTGCCCGCAAAGAAGCGATAGAAGCGTTCAATTGTTCAGCGATGATCCGCGAAGAATTGCCGGACTATGATGATCTGCCGACCAGAGATGAGATTTGGGCCAGCGTCAAAAGTGCGCCGGGCGCGGCCTATCAGAAGGCGGAGGAAGCCGGCATCAGCCTTGCGGAATTCGACTGGTCCGGCAGCGCCGGGAGGGTATTTGAAACGCCGAAGGATATGATCGACGATTTGGTCGACTGGATGTCCGGTGCCGAGGAACCCGCCCAATGATCCTTGGTATCGGTACCGATCTCGCCAATATCGAGCGGATCGCGCGCACGCTGGAGCGGTTCGGCGACCGGTTTCGCAATCGCGTCTTTACCCCGGTTGAACAGGCCAAGGCCGAGCGGCGCGCCGATGTTGCGGGCACCTATGCCAAGCGGTGGGCGGCAAAAGAGGCCTGTTCCAAGGCGCTTGGCACCGGCTTGCGGATGGGGATCGCCTGGCGCGACATGGCGGTCAGCAACCTTGAGACCGGCCAGCCCGTGATGCAGGTCACCGGTTGGGCCGCAGCGCGTCTGGCCGAGATGACCCCGCCCGGCCATGAGGCGATCATCCATGTCACATTGACCGACGATCACCCCTGGGCGCAGGCCTTTGTGGTGATCGAGGCCCGCCCGATTGCCGACCCCCCGGCTTGACACCCCGCCGCGCGCGCCGCATGTAGCCGGGGACCACTTTATTCAGCTAATTCCGGAGATGCCCGATGGCTTCTGACGCCAAACAAGGAAATTCCATCGTCGAGACCATCAAGACGGTGGTCTGGGCGCTTGTGATTGCGGGACTGTTCCGCACGCTTTTCTTTCAGCCGTTCTGGATTCCGTCCGGGTCGATGA
>CBDTZA010000276.1:0-3803 GCA_965364785.1 uncultured Roseovarius sp.
AATGCTAAAATCCTGCCTCGCCCGATGATCCGGGCGGGGCAGTTTTGCATTTGGCGGGCAGGCTTTTGCGGGCAGGCTAGTGGCCATAAATCGCGGAATAAATTCCGAAAAGCCCGACGCAGACAAGGCTAAGCGCCCAGACAAGATCAAGGTTGAACCAGGTTCTGGACAGAAACTTGAGACCCAGCCAGAAATAGATCACCGTCGCGATCCCCCCACCGGCCAGCGTCATCATCAGCGTATGAACCGCCGCCACGCCAATGGCTGTGCCGATCGTGCCGGTCATCAGGGTTTGCGCCGCCACATGGCCTGTGTCGCTGGCCTGGATCGAACAGATCCCGAGAAAGATCGGCACCAGCATCAACCCCGCCCCATGCGCCATGGCCGCAAGGAAGGACCACAGCGCAAGTCGCGCCGGA
Organism: uncultured Roseovarius sp.; assembly: GCA_965364785.1. Classification (GTDB taxonomy): domain Bacteria; phylum Pseudomonadota; class Alphaproteobacteria; order Rhodobacterales; family Rhodobacteraceae; genus Roseovarius. Next base: position 420 of record CBDTZA010000276.1, read on the forward strand.
TGAACGCGGGCCAGAAACCTTGGGTGGCGTCGATTGATCATCAGATAGACACCCATGGCGATCACCATTAATCCGGCCGCAACGCGGATATGCATCTGCCACTCAACCAGAAACAGCATCATCGAGAACGGCAACAGGATCGCCAGCATCGCAAGGCAATGGCCAAACGCGAGCATCGCCAGCGCCTTGGGCAGGGCGCTGTGCTTGCGCTCCATCAGGGCCGCAGAAACCGCCAGCGGCCAGCCCATGCCGGGATTGATGCCGTGATAAACGCCCGAAAAAATGACGGCCCACCAAAGGGCCGTCATCGAAGGCATGTCAGCGATCATTCAGACCGACGGATAGCAGAAGCTGTCGGTCGAGCAATCGCCGCCCTCAAGCCGGATCTGATGCGCTCGAAGCCCCTTGGGGAAGTCGATATAGAAATCCTTATCAAGCGTCAGCCCGCCGTTTTCCCCGACATGGGCCATCACCATCTGACCGCCTTCGTCATTGGGATAAAACTGATCATCCCATGTGGAATAAAGCGAGTTGGTCCAATAGACCCGTTTGCCATCGCGGCTGATCTCGACCATTTGCGGGCCAAAGGCAAAGTCGCGTCCATTGGGGTGCTTGTGATGGGCCACAATGCCGCCAAGCTCTACCTTGCCGGCCAGAACCGGGTTCATCGGGTCGCTGACATCGTATTGATGCATTTCGCCCAGGCCCCAGCACGCGACATAGAGATATTTGTCGTCAAGGCTAAGGTCGATATCGGTGACCAGCGGCGGCACCGCGCCAAAGCCTTTCAACAGCTCGGGCAGGTCGTCGGCATCGGCGGGGACGGGATCAATCGTGATCGTCTTTTTCGACTGCCAGACACCGTCATCGCCGCGCCACCAGGTGAAGATCGCGCCTTGCAGGTTGGTCGTATCCACCACAACGCCACAAAACCCATAGGATTTGGTCGGATCATGCGCGGGGCGGATTTCAAGCGCCATCTGGTGGTTTTCGCCCAGATCCATCGTCTGGATGTTCTTGCGCGCCCGCAAATCCCAGAAATGAATTGAGTGACCGTATTTGTTGCTCAGCAAATCCTCGGGGACGATGCCGTTTTCAAATTGCGGCGGCAGGCCCCATTCCGAGCTGACCATGTAATCCTGCGGCAGGTTCCACCAGAAATCATAGTGCTTGTCCTGCTTGCCGCGATCCATCTCATAGCGGCCGATGATCTCGAAGGTTTCGCAATCCATGATGAAAATCCCCGGCGGGCCATCGGTGCCATCGGGGCCGGCGCCACCAAGGGTGGACACATAGATGCCTTCGGGGCCGCAATGGATCGTGTGCGGGCGCGAATATCCGGTCTTGGCAAATAGCTCTTCGGGTTCGATCGTCTTGTGGATATGCGCCTTGAGCGGGTCTTTCACGTCGATGATATAGATCCGCGACGACCGGATGCCGGGCACGATCAGATAACGGCGTTCCAGAAACGCATGCCCCGAAAGGGGCGACAGCGAGGACGAACAGGCATTCCAGCCAAAGTGGTGAAATTCGTCGCCCTTGTTGGGCACAATCACCTGATGCACGATTTGCCCATAGGTATCAGAGCCGGGCTTTAGATCAACAACCGCGATCCCGTCGGATTGCGAGCCATCCGGGCTAAGCATAACCGTAAAGGCGTAATTCTCGACCGGGGCCTGCATCGCAAGCTTTGCCGATGCGTGAAATGTGGGGTCTGGTCTTAAGGTCATTTCTCTACCTCCCAATAGAAATGCGCGCCCCATTTCGGGGTATCTTGTTTTGACCGGGATGAGCCATGCCAGTGAAACAGCACCGGGCTGGCTCGCTCTCTTTGTGTATTTTTAATACCATAATTCCTGGTTTTGCACCCACCGGATTTTACAATCGGTTTTGATACCAGCGGACCGCCACGCCCTGATCCGCGTTCATGATCTCTGGCCTGCCGTATTTGCCGATCGTGTCCTCAAGCGCTTCGACACAAAGGCTGGCATCCAGGCTCCTGCTTCTGGAAAACCGATATGGCATTTCAGATTCCTGATCAGTTTGTCTTTGCAACGATGCCAACCACCAGGGGTTGGAAAAAAAGGAGCTTGCCCAGAGAATTGACCCGGCAATTTTCACCAAAGGACAATCCAACGAAAGCATTGATCCCAAATGTAAGGAGGAGGGCAACTGCTTGGCCCCTAAATAAAACAACGCGCCGATGGCTGCCTTGGCCATCGGCGCGTTACAATCTTGAAATACCGTCTATTTGCGCAATTCGGTCCAGATTGCCGTGTAGTATTCCAAGGCCTTGGGCGAGCAGGTCGGAAGGAAGTGACCAGCGTCTTTAAATTCGGCCGGGATCAGGATCTCGGGCGCATCTTTCATATCCGCCGGCATAAACGGGTCAGACCCGGAAATACCGTTGGCATAGCGCGCAAAGGCCGAAATCAGACCGGCATTCTCAGGCTCCATGATGAAGTTCAGGAATTGATAGGCCTCATCGACATTCTTGGCGTCCGACAGCAGAGCCACCGAATCCATCCACAGCGGAAAGCCCTCTTTGGGATAGCCGAACTTGACCTTGTCGTTCTGAAGGCGCGCACGGAACACGGCACCATTCCAATAGACCGAGGCCAGCATGTCATTGGAGGCAAGTTTTGGCGTCGCGCCATAATCCATCGACTGCCATTTCGGCTTGGCCGCCATCAGAACATCGCGGGCCTTTTTCAGCACCTCTGTGTCCTCAGTGCAGGCCTCGCCGCCAACATACATCAGCGCCAGTGACAAAACGTCGTTCATCTCGGGCGCGACGTTGATCTTGCCGACAAGTTCGGCGGGCGGATCAAGGAACATGGCCGAGGTATTGATATCGCCGGAATAGGTATCCGAATTCACTGCTATGCCGACCGAGCCCCATTGCCATGGCACGGTATAATTGCGGCCCGGATCCCAGGGTACATCGTTCCATTCGGGGGCGATGTTGGCGTGGTTGGAAAGCTTGCTCAGGTCCAGCTTCTGGATCAGGCCTTTTTCGACATAAATCTGAACATAGTTGGCCGAGGGCACGACAAGGTCATAGCCGCCGCCACCGGCCTCGACTTTGGACAGCGCCGTGTCGTTGCTGTCGTAATCGGTGAGGGTGACCTTGATCCCGGTCTCGGCCTCGAATTTTTCCAGCAATGCGGGGTTGGTGTAATCCCCCCAGTTGAACAGCTGCAATTCGCCCTCGGCACTGGCAAGGCCCGTGCTGGCGAGCAGCAGGGCAGCTGCGGAAAGTAGGTTTTTCATCGTTGTCTCCTTGTTGGGTTCGTTTTTGTTATTTCCTTTGGTCGTCCGTCACTTTTTGCGGGTCAGCACGAAAAACGCGGTCAGCATGACCACGGTCAGGCACAACAGCAG
>CBDTZA010000277.1:0-3773 GCA_965364785.1 uncultured Roseovarius sp.
GGACGGGCGATGACTGGGCGGTGACCGGAAACAAGACCTGGATCACCCATGCCGCGCGGACGCATGTGATGACGCTATTGGCCCGGACCGATCCGGAAACGAGCGACTACAAGGGCCTGTCAATGTTCCTGGCCGAAAAGACGCCCGGCACGGACGCGGACCCGTTCCCGACACCCGGCATGACCGGCGGCGAGATCGAGGTGCTGGGCTATCGCGGCATGAAGGAATACGAGCTGGCTTTTGACAACTTCCATGTGAAGGGCGAAAACCTGCTTGGGGGTGAAGAGGGCAAAGGCTTTAAACAGCTGATGGAAACCTTTGAATCCGCCCGCATTCAGACCGCCGCCCGTGCCGTAGGTGTGGCCCAATCGGCGCTTGATGTGGCGATGAAATACGCCATCGACCGCAAGCAGTTCGGCAAATCCCTGATCGAGTTTCCGCGCGTCTCTGGCAAGCTGGCAATGATGGCGGTCGAGATCATGATAGCCCGACAGCTGACCTATTTCAGCGCCTGGGAGAAAGACAATGACCGGCGTTGCGATCTTGAGGCGGGCATGGCCAAGCTGCTTGGCGCGCGTGTCGCCTGGGCGGCGGCCGATAACGGATTGCAGATTCACGGCGGCAACGGTTTTGCGCTTGAATACACCATAAGCCGCATCCTGTGTGATGCGCGCATCCTCAATATCTTTGAGGGCGCCGCCGAAATTCAGGCGCAGGTGATCACGCGACGTTTGCTCGACTAATCGGGCACGAAAACCTCACCGTTTCGCAGCGCTTTGGCGGTGCGAAACAACAGCGCCAGAATGATCACGCAGAGCACTGCCAAAAGACCAAACCCGATCACCCGGTGCCCCGCCGATCCGGTGGCGTCGGCATAGGTGAAACTTGCAACCGTCACCCCCGCCAATGGAAAGCTAAGCGCCCAGAACGCCAGCGAAAACGGCAGCCGAAGCAGGCTTGGCAATTGCACCGCCACGATCAGCGTAAAAAGATAGGCCCCGTTTAAAAGCACGCGGGCAAAGGCATCGACCCCGCCCACAAGCTGAACCCAGGCCAGAAACCCGACCGAAGGCGGCGCAATCAGAATGACCAGCGTCGGCTGTAACCGCCCCGGCAGCGGGTCGTGGAAAATAAGCCGGTTCATCACCAGAACCAGGAACACGATCCAGAAAATAAGTCCGACCGAGGTGAAAAACCAACTGATCTCGACATAGCCCAGAGGCACGCCACTAGTCGCCACAATCACGTTGCCCACCGCCGGAATAAACCAGGCGGGCGTCAGATGCCCGTGTTGAAACGCGCGCGCACTGATCCAGCCGCTGACCACCGACACCGTCAAAACAAGCTGCAAGGGCACCGCCACAAGCCACATCGCGCGCGCCAGCCCCGGTGCCGGGTCAAGCATCACCACCGACATCAGGACAAGCGCGATCGAGATCGTCGGGAAAAACGCAAGCTTGACCGGGTGCTGCCACTCGGCCACCACAGCGCCCGGATGGCGTAGGCCCTTGGCGACATACAAAAGCGACACGGCCGCAAAAACCACCATGGTCAGGACATGCGCCGCACCAGAGACAAGATGCCCCTCCCAAGCGCGGCCTCGCCCGCCCGAAGCGCAAGCGTAAAGCCGCAAAGCCCCATCACGATGGTGAAAAGCGTGACCGGCACATGCGCGAGCCAACCGGTGTTTTCGGGCTCTGCCGCCTCTGACGTCACCGCCATCTACTCGGGCTCGCCAATGCTCAGAGAGAGGTCGCTCAGCCCTTCGATCTGACCGCGCAATTCGCTACCCGGTGTGACCGGCCCCACGCCTGCGGGGGTGCCGGTATAAATAAGATCGCCCGGCATCAGGTGATAGAACTGTGACAGATGCGCGATCACTTCGGGCACCGACCAGACCATATCGCTCAACCGCGCCTCTTGCACGATCACGCCGTCAAGGGTCAGGCGGATCGCCTGATCGCCAATCTCGCCAAACTCTGCCGCAGTGGTCAGGGGCGCGATGATCGCCGAATCCTCAAAGTCCTTGCCCAGATCCCAGGGGCGGCGTTTGTCCTTGGCCTGCGCCTGTAAATCACGGCGCGTCAGGTCGATACCACAGGCATAGCCGTAAACCGCCTGCATTGCGGCGTCCTTGGAAACCCTGAACGCAGGCGCGCCGATGGCCACGACAAATTCCATCTCGTGATGGCAATCCTGTGTGCCAAGCGGATAGGCGATGCTTGCCCCGCTATGGCAAATCGTATGCGCCGATTTGGTGAAGTAAAACGGCGCCTCGCGATCAACCTCATTGCCCATCTCGGCGGCATGGGCGGCATAATTACGCCCGACGCAGAAAATCCGGCGCACGGGAAAGGTGCCCTCTTGCCCGAGAACGGGAACTTGCGGCGCTGCGGGTACGTCAAAAAGCGGTGTGGTCATAAGGGTCTCCGGGGCTGGCTGGGGTCTCTTTGGCGCCCGTTATGCGCCCGCCCCCGAGCCTTGTCAAAGCCCTGCGGCTTGCCTCGACACCGGGGCTCGCTCAGCCGGGATTGGCTCGGGGGGCGCCCTGTGTCATGAAGATGTTGCCCTGTCTTGGCAAATCGTGACGAAACAACAGGCACGCGCATGGATTTCAACAGATACGCCATTTACGCGACACCAGAGCCCGGACCGCTGGCCGATTTCGGCGCGGCATGGCTGGGCTGGGATTGCGCGGTGGGATGTGGCGTCGATCACCCCTGCGTGCCAGGCCTGCCCGCGCCGTTGGCCGAGATCACTGAAACCCCACGCAAATATGGCCTGCATGCGACGATGAAACCGCCCTTTCGCCTGACCGAGGGCCAGAGCGGGACCGCGCTCACAGCCGCCTTTGAAACCTATTGCAGTGCCACGGCACCGGTAACACTTGACGGGCTGGAACTCGCCCGCCTTGGCCGGTTTCTGGCACTTGTGCCACTGGGCGATCAAACCGCTTTATGCAACCTTGCCGCCAAGACCCTACGCGCGTTCGAACCTTTCCGCGCGCGCCTCACCGAGGCCGATCTCGCCCGCCGCCGCGCCGCTGGCCTTAGCCCCGAGCATGACGCGCTTTTGGTGAAATGGGGCTATCCTTACGTGATGCAGGCGTTCCGCTTTCACATCACCCTGAGCGGCAAACTCCCCCGCGCCCATGCGATCCAGACGCAGGCGGTCCTTGCCCGGATGATAGAACCGCTCCTGTCGCGCCCGTTTCATATCACGGCACTTTCCTTGATGGGGGAGGACGGGTTCGGCCGGTTCCACCTGATCCAACGCAACACCCTGTCCGGATAGCACATTTGCAAGCCGACCTTGAGTCCAGCCCCCCTCGACATTGCCTCAAGACGACACTCCGGGAAAAGAGCTTTGTGCCTTCGGCGAGGATATTTGGAGCCAGAAGAAACACACAATACTGATTTCACCGTTCTGCAAATACTCATCAGCGCAGACTCCTCAAACTGTCGCGAGCTCTGCATGATGCGACCAAGCGTAACACCCCGGCATCTTGCGGCGCTGCAGCATCAGGCGTATGGCAGAGGGATGAACACACAGCGGCGCCCCAGATTGAACCGCAACGACTGGCTTTCGGCCGGGCTGAGCGCGCTCTGCGAACAGGGCCCGGGCGCACTTGGGGCCGAGCCTCTGGCGCGGCGCGTTGGCGCGACCAAGGGGTCCTTTTATTGGCATTTCACCGATGTGCCCGCCTATAATCTTGCGCTTCTGGATCTGGGGGAGGGGGCCGCGCGGCAGGCGTTGGAGATCTGCGCACAAAC
>CBDTZA010000278.1:0-3769 GCA_965364785.1 uncultured Roseovarius sp.
CTGTCATAGACGTTCATCTGACAGCCGTATGTCTTGATATAGAGTTTTTTCACATCGGCCATATGCCCGGCTCCTGCCATGGTTTCAGGGGGTCTGACTACATCACTTTCAGGGGCACTTGCAATGCGTGCGCGTTTGACCGATTCTGGCACCAAAAGGACCGAGCAAAGCATGCCATCACCGCGCCTGAAAGACTTTCTTGCCGAACCCGGCAAGGCCCTTGCCAAAGGGCCTGTGGCCATGGTGTTCGCAGAGGATCAGACCGAGCTCGATTCAACCCTGCGCCATCATCTTGATTCGGGTTTCAAATCGGTGCTGGTGTTTCTGCCCGACAACTTTGATCTGGCCCCCGACGTCAGCAGCTCGAACGATGTCTACCGCATTCAGCATGACCTGACCCTCGGCGACAGTCTGAGTGAGGCGGTCAATGCGGTGATTGCCGCCGCGCCCGAGCTTTGGATGTATTACTGTTATAACGGTGAATACCTGTTCTACCCGTTCTGCGAAACGCGCACCGTGGGCGAAATGATTGCCTTTCACGCAGAAGAGCGGCGCGATGCGATGCTGTGCTATGTGATTGATCTCTATGCCGTTGATCTAGACACCCATCCCAATGCCGTCTCGCTGGAACAGGCGCATTTGGACAAATCCGGCTATTATGCCCTGGCGCGGCCCGACGCCGACAATCACAGCCACCCCAAGGAACGCCAGCTTGATTTCTTCGGCGGCCTGCGCTGGCGCTATGAAGAGCATATCCCGGCCAAACGCCGCAAGATCGACCGCATCGCGCTTTTCCGGGCCAAACCAGAGCTGCGCTTGCGTGACGATCACACGTTTACGGACGAGGAATACAACACCTATGCCTGTCCCTGGCATCACAACCTGACAAGCGCGATCGTGTCATTCCGCACCGCCAAGGCGCTCAAGCGCAATCCCGGCTCGACCTTTGATATCCATACGTTCAAGTGGCACAATTCCATTCCGTTTGAATGGCATTCGCGGCAATTGCTGGATTTGGGGTTGATGGAACCGGGGCAGTGGTTTTGACGACGTTAATCTAGGCAGCGGCTTAGTTTTCCGGCGCAGCCTCACCCGCCCCGGCCAAGGCGGTAAGATAAGATTGCGCCACCTCAGAGCCATCCAGCATTTTCACGCTCTGCGCAGCCACATGCTTTAGCCCGGCATGAATCTCGGGCGATAGCGCCGGTTCCTGCCAGATGGCAGAAAGGCTGCACCCGATAAGGCCAATCCCGAAAAACCACGCCCATTTGCGTGCCCGCGCCACGCGGGCGGCATAGCGCTCTTCTCGTTGGGGATTGCTATAGCGTTGTTTCATCATGCGAGCGGTAAATCACCGCATGATGGCGTTTTTGCGGCCAAAACCCGTCTGTCTATGGGCTAGAGGTTTTCCGCCTGTGGCATGCCAAGCACGTGATAGCCGCCATCGACACGGATGATCTCGCCAGAGGTGCAGGCCCCCGCATCCGAGGCCAGATAGACCGCCGTGCCGCCGATTGCCTCAAGCGTGGCATTGGCGCGCAGCGGCGCGTTAAGCTCGGTATGCTTGAAGGTTTTGCGCGCCCCGCCAATCGCCGCCCCGGCCAGGGTTTTCATCGGGCCTGGGCTGATCGCGTTCACGCGGATACCATCGGGGCCAAGATCATTGGCCAGATAGCGCGTCGCCGCCTCAAGCGCGGCCTTGGCCACGCCCATCACGTTGTAATTGGGCACAACCCGGTTCGAGCCCTGATAGGTCAGCGTCAGGATGGTGCCGCCCGCGTCTTTCATCATCGGATAGGCGCGCCGCGCCACCTCGATCAGGGAATAGGCCGAGATATCCATCGAATGCTTGAAATTCTGCCGACTGGTGTTCAAAAACCGCCCAGTCAGCTCTGACTTTTCGGAATAGGCCACGGCATGGACCACGAAATCAATCACCGGCCAACGTGCCGCCAATGTCTCGAACGCGGCATCAAGCGACGCGTCGCTGGTCACGTCCATATCCATCAAAAGATCCGACCCAACCGAAGCCGCCAGCGGCTCGACCCGCTTGGCAAAGGCATCGCCCTGATAGGAAAAGGCAAGCTCTGCCCCCGCATCGTGCATCGCCTTTGCAATGCCCCAGGCGATAGAGCGGTCATTGGCGACCCCTATGATCAGGCCGCGCTTGCCTTTAAGTGAATCATTCATCTGCGTGTCATCCGTGATATTTGCTCAGAAGCATCGAGCCATTGGTGCCGCCAAAGCCGAAACTATTGGTCATGACCGTATCAAGCCCGGCGTTATCCACCCGTTTGGTGGCGATTTCGGCCGGGTTGAGCGCGGGATCAAGCGTTTCGACATTGATCGAGGGAATAATGAAATCATGCTCCAGCGCGAGCAGGCAATAGACCGCCTCTTGTGCGCCGGTGGCGCCCTGGCTGTGGCCGGTCATGGATTTCGTCGAACTGATCGGCGGGGTTGAGCCCTCGCCAAAGACGCGGCGCACGGCCTGAACCTCGCCAACATCGCCAACCGGCGTGCTGGTGCCATGGGCATTGATATAGCTGACCTTGCGCCCCTCGGTGAGCTGGCCAAGCGCAAGACGCATCGCGCGCTCGCCACCCTCGCCGCTTGGGGCGACCATGTCATGGCCATCGCTGGTGGCGGCATAGCCGGTCACTTCGGCATATATCTTGGCGCCGCGCGCAAGAGCGTGGTCCAGCTCTTCAAGCACAAGAATGCCGCCGCCGCCGGAAATGACAAACCCGTCACGCCCCGCGTCAAACGCACGGCTCGCCTTATCGGGGGTGTCGTTATATTTGCTGGACATCGCGCCCATCGCGTCAAACAGACAGGACAGGGTCCAGTCAAGCTCTTCGCCGCCACCGGCGAACATCACATCCTGCTTGCCCATCATGATCTGTTCGGTGGCATTGCCGATGCAATGCAGCGAGGTCGAACAGGCCGAGGTGATCGAATAGTTGATGCCCTTGATCTTGAACGCGGTGCTGAGATTGGCCGAAATGGTCGAGCACATGCATTTGGGCACCGCAAAGGGCCCGATCCGCTTGGTCGCACCGGTGCTCAGCACGGCCTGATGCGCCTGAAGCATCGCACTGGTCGAGGGCCCGCCCGACCCGGCCACAAGCCCGGTGCGCGGATTGACGACATCGCTTTCCTCAAGCCCGCTATCGGCGATTGCCTGTTGCATGGCGATATGGGCATAGGCCGCGCCCGGCCCCATGAACCGCAGCGCGCGCTTGTCGATATGCGCGCTCGGGTCGATATTCAACGCGCCCGCGATCTGGCTGCGAAAGCCGTGTTCGGCCATCGCCGCGTTGGCGGTAATGCCTGACCGGCCCTCTTTAAGCGAGACCAGCACCTCTTCGGCGTTGTTCCCGATGCTGGAGACAACACCCAGACCAGTCACCACAACTCGACGCATTTGCGTACTCCTTTTTCGCGCGGCTCAGTTTTCCGACAATGCAACCTTCATGTCGCTCACCTGATAGATGACCTCACCATCGGCCTCAACCCGGCCTTCTGCAACACCCATTGTCAGGCGACGGCTTTGCACTGCCTTTGTAAAATCCACGTAATAGGTCAGCATTTTACGCTCGGGGCGTACCATTCCGGTCAGTTTGACCTCGCCCACGCCAAGCGCATAACCGCGCCCCTTCCAGCCACGCCAACCAAGGTTGAACCCGGTCAGCTGCCACAAGCCATCAAGGCCAAGACAGCCGGGCATGATCGGATTGCCGGGAAAATGGCATTTGAAGAACCAAAG
>CBDTZA010000279.1:0-3754 GCA_965364785.1 uncultured Roseovarius sp.
TGTTGCCGATCATCCTGACCGCCGGGTTTGATCCGATCTGGTTTGCCGTGATCCTGACAATCAACATGGAAATCGGCCTGATTTCGCCGCCCGTTGGCCTTAACCTTTATGTGATCAACGGCATCGCGCCCGATATCAAGCTCAAGACGATCCTGCTGGGTTCGCTGCCTTATGTGGCCTGCATGATTCTTGCGATCTTCCTGCTCTGTCTGTTTCCGGGGCTGGCGACGTGGCTGCCTGATGCTGTGATGGGGACCGCCGTATGAGTGTGCTGGCCGACCTTCTTGCGACGGTTTTCGAGCGGCGTTATCGCGGCGCAACAGAACCCGATCAGCAGAACCGAAACATCGAAGACCTCTCGCGCGATCTGCTTGGCAGCACGGGTGAGGTGTCGGGCATGGCCTTGGCGCGGCTTATCCTTGATCGTTATGCCGGGATGGATGATGCCACCAAGCTTGGGTTTTTCACCTTTCTGACAAACGATCTGGGCGTTGATCCCGAAATGGTGCGCAATGCGCTTGATGCGTTTGAGGCCACACCGGACCGCCGTACCTATCGCGCCTTTCTGACCGCAACAGAGCCGCCGCGTCAGGAACTGGCGCGCCGTCTTAATCAGGTGCCCGGCGCCACCGGCCAACTTGTGGCGATGCGTCGCGATCTGTTGCGCCTGGCACGAGACAACCCGGCGCTTTCGGTGGTGGATCTTGATTTCCGGCACCTGTTTTCATCGTGGTTTAACCGGGGCTTTCTGGTGCTGCGCCCGATCAACTGGACCAGCCCGGCCGATATCCTGGAAAAGATCATCGCCTATGAGGCGGTCCATGCCATCGATAGCTGGGATGATCTGCGTCGTCGTCTGCAACCCGCTGACCGGCGCTGTTTCGGGTTCTTTCACCCTTCCATGCCGGACGAGCCGCTTATCTTTGTCGAGGTCGCCCTGACCAGCGGCACGCCCGGCGCGATCCATGATCTTTTGGCCGATAATCGCGCTGCGATCACCGCAAACGCCGCCGACACCGCGGTGTTCTATTCGATCTCGAATTGTCAGCCGGGGCTTGCAGGCATTTCCTTTGGCAACTCTTTGATCAAACAGGTGGCGGCGGACCTGTCGCAGGAACTGCCCAACCTCAAGACCTTCGTCACACTCTCGCCGATTCCGGGCCTGACCAAATGGCTGGAAACCCATGAGACCGCCCTGCCGGATGACCGCGAAGAGCGCCGCCAGATTACCGCCGATTACCTGCTGAATGCCAAGCGCCCCGAGGGCAGCCCGTTCGATCCGGTGGCGCGGTTCCATCTTGGCAATGGCGCGTCGGTGCATGCCATTCACGCCGACGCCGATCTGTCACCGAATGGTCTGGCGCAATCGGGTGGCATGATGGTGAATTACCTTTACGATCTGGCGCTGATCTCGCAAAACCACGAACGGTTCGCCAATGCGGCCCAAATCGCCGCCTCGCCCGAAGTGACCGCGCTAAGCGCCGCTTGGGCCACCAAAGACTGAAACAAGGAAGATCGCCATGGCCAACCCCCTTTATGACAGGCTTTTTGGTCGCCATGCGGGCCAGACCGCGCCGTTTCTGCACCTCGCGGACGGCAGCAGCCTGAGTTATGACGCCTTTCTGCGCCTGACCGCGCAATACGCCCATAGCTTTCGCGACGCGGGCCTCGCGCCCGGTGACCGGCTTGCGGCGCAGGTTGAGAAATCACCCCAGGCCCTGGCGGTTTATGCGGCCTGTGTGCAGGCGGGCATCGTGTTTTTGCCGCTCAACACCGGCTATACGGCGGATGAGCTTGAATACTTCGTGACCGATAGCGGTGCGCGCCTGTTGCTTTGCGATGGCGCCAAGGCCGATGCTCTGGCCCCCGTCGCCACGGCCGCCGGGGCGCAGGTGATGACGCTCAATGCCGATGGCAGCGGAAGCTTGCCCGACGCCGCCAAGGATAAGCCCGAGACATTCGACACCACCGCGCGCGGCGACGATGATCTTGCCGCGTTCCTTTATACCTCGGGCACCACCGGGCGTTCAAAGGGCGCGATGCTGACCCAGACCAACCTTTTGTCCAATGCCGAGGTGCTGGTCGATTACTGGGCCTTCACCGACAAGGACGTGCTGTTGCATGCACTGCCGATCTTTCACACGCATGGGCTTTTCGTGGCGACCAATGTGATCCTTCTGGCCGGGGCCGCAATGATTTTCCTGCCGAAATTCGACTCTGACAAGGTGATCGAAACCCTGCCCCGCGCCACAAGCATGATGGGTGTGCCGACCTTTTATACCCGCCTTCTGGATGACGCGCGGTTTGATCGGGCCCTCACCGGGCATATGCGGCTTTTCATCTCGGGCAGCGCGCCACTTTTGGCCGAGACCCATGTTGCCTTTGAAGAGCGCACCAGCCATCGCATTCTTGAACGCTATGGCATGACCGAAACCAACATGAATACCTCGAATCCTTACGTCGGCGAACGACGTGCCGGCACGGTCGGGTTTCCTCTGCCGGGGGTCGAACTCAAGATCACCGACCCTGATACTGGCAAAACCCTTCCACAAGGCGGGATCGGCCTGATCGAGGTGCGCGGCCCGAACGTGTTCAAAGGCTATTGGAATATGCCCGAGAAAACCGCCGAAGAGTTGCGCAGTGACGGGTTTTTCATCACCGGCGATCTGGGGATGATCGACGATCAGGGCTATGTTCAGATCGTCGGGCGCAACAAAGATCTGATCATCTCGGGCGGCTACAACATCTACCCCAAGGAAATCGAGCTTTTGCTGGATGAACAGCCCGGCGTTCTTGAAAGCGCCGTCGTGGGCGTGCCGCATCCCGATTTCGGCGAAACGGTGGTCGGCTTTCTGGTGGCGCAAAAAGGCACAAGCCCCGACCTTGACGCGATTGCAGAGGCGGTTGGCACGTCGCTGGCGCGGTTCAAACATCCGCGCAAGCTTATCGTGCTGGACGAATTGCCCCGCAACACCATGGGCAAGGTTCAGAAAAACATCCTGCGGGCCGAGTACGGCGATCTTTTCAAACCCGCCTGAAACGCGGTAACGCGATGACCACTCCGGCCCGGCGCATCCTCTGCGCGAGGCCGTTTTTCTACGCGGCGCTGTCGACGCTCTGCGACCAAAGTATGATGCCGGTCAAGCTTTTGATTCAATTTACAAAAGCCAGAATATCACCGGCATTTCTCACCCATAGGCCGGAAAGGTGCGGACAGGTCCACAACCTTTGTTAAGATACCCGCAAAAGGCGATCACAACCCAAAGGGAGCGCGCATATGACATCTGCCAAAACTCGCCTCTGGCCAAGGGCACCGCGCGCATGATGCGGTGGCTTGTGGTGATCTTCTGGGCGCTTGGTGCCCTCATCCGCCCGGCCCTGGCCGAGGACGTGACGGCGGCGGTTCTGCGGGTGGATTACCCCACGCTTTTGCCAGTGTCGCGGCTTGATCTGCGCCCCGATGACCTTGGCTTTGCAGGCGGCCTTCTGGCGACCGAGGACAATCAGACAACCGGGCGATTCATGGGCCAGACCTATGCGCTTGAAACCGCCGCAAGCCCGCCGGAAACCGCGCTTGCCACGTTTGAGGCGCTGCAAGCCAAAGGCATCCGCTTTTTCGCGGTTCAGGCCCAAAGCGCCGAGCTTTTGGCGATGGCTGATGCGGCCGCCCCCGGTACATTGATTTTCAACACGCTGGCGTCTGATACCGACCTGCGCAGCGATCAGTGCCGTGGCAATATCCTGCATGTGGCGC
>CBDTZA010000280.1:0-3745 GCA_965364785.1 uncultured Roseovarius sp.
CCAAGGTCGGCTTTATCTATGTCGGGCCGATCGGCGATGGCGGCTGGACCTATGAGCATGACAAAGGCCGTCTCGCGGTCGAGGCGCATTTCGGCGAAAAGGTTGAAACCTTCTATCAGGAGAGCGTGCCCGAGGGTGCCGATGCCGAACGCGCGATCACGCAGATGGCGTTGCAGGGGGCGGACCTGATCTTTACCACCTCGTTTGGCTATATGGAGCCGACGCTTGCCGTGGCCGACAAATTTGCAAATGTGAAATTCGAGCACGCCACCGGCTTCAAGACCGCGCCAAACCTGTCGACCTATTCGGCGCGCTTTTACGAGGGGCGTGCGGTGCAGGGGCATATTGCCGGGCGCATGACCAAGTCGAATATCGTCGGCTATATCGCCTCTTTCCCGATCCCCGAGGTCATTCGTGGCATCAACTCGGCCTATATCCACGCGCGTAAGGTCAACCCCGATGTCGAGTTCAAGATCATCTGGGCCTACACTTGGTTTGACCCCGCCAAAGAGGCCGACGCCGCCACCGCCCTGATCGAACAGGGTGCCGATGTCATTCTACAGCACACCGATTCAACCGCACCGCAGGCCGCAGCCGAGAAGGCCGGTAATGTCATCACCTTTGGGCAGGCCTCGGATATGGCGGAATATGCGCCGATGCCGCGCGTCAGCTCGATCATCGACAACTGGGCGCCCTATTATATCGCCCGCACTCAGGCGGTGATGGATGGCACATGGGAAAGCGTTCAGACATGGGACGGGATCGGCCCCGGCATGGTCGGCATCGGCGCGATCAGCAGCGCCGTCCCCGAGGACATCAAGGCCGAGGCGCTTGCCCTCAAGGACAGCATTGCCGGTGGTAGCTATCACCCCTTCACCGGCCCGCTGAAAAAGCAGGACGGAAGCGATTGGCTCGCCGATGGTGAGACCGCCGATGACGGCACGCTTTTGGGGATGAATTTCTACGTCGAAGGTATCACCGGCACCATTCCCAACTAAACCGTTTCAACAGACCAAAAACGACAGCCGCCGGGACACTGGCGGCTGTTTTCGTTTGTCGGCAAAGGGCAAAGACGTGAAATCCGCGCCGGTCGTTTTCAGAACAGACGCGCGCGCAGCACGGCTTAGACTTTTCGTACAAGCATTGCGAGGAGACCAACGATGGCGCAGCCCGAAACCCTGATTGATCTCAACCGCTATCCTGTGCATCAAACGGGGGCTGCGCGCGACGCCCTTTTGGCCCGCATCCGCGCCGATCTTGCGCATGATGGCTGTGCGGTTCTCAAGGGATTCATCACCCCCGAGGGGATCAGATCACTTGGAACGCAGGCCGATGGCGTCTCGGATAAGGCGTTTCGATCCTTCAATCGCACCAACCCCTATTTCACCAAGGACGACCCGACCCTGCCCGAGCACGATCCGCGCCGCCGGTTCTTTGATCGCTCCAACGGCTTCATTCCGGCGGATAACTTTCCCAAAGGTAGCCCCCTGCGGGCGCTTTATGAATACCCGGCGATGAGCACCTTCATTCAAGATTGCCTTGAGGAGGAGAATTTTTACCCCTATGCCGATCCGCTGGCCGATGTGATCATCAATGCCGCCGACGAGGGCAACGGCTTTCCTTGGCATTTTGACACCAACAATTTCACCGTCACCATCGCCATTCAGAATGCCGAAGAGGGCGGCGCCTTTGAATACGCCCCCAATATCCGCGCCGGTGGCGAGAATTTTGCAGAGGTCGAAAAGGTGCTTGATGGCACCTCTGACAAGGTCCGCACGCTGGTACTTGAACCCGGCGATCTTCAGATTTTTCGGGGTCGTTATTCGCTGCACCGCGTGGCGCCGTTGCGCGGCAAGACCCCGCGCTATGTCGGCATATTCTCTTATGTGCAGGAGCCGGGGATGGTGGCCGCGCCCGAACGCTGTCAACAGCTTTACGGGCGCGCCCTGCCGATCCATCATGAGCGCGCAGGCCAGCGCGCCGATGCTTACCTCGATTAAACGTCCTTGGGGTGCCAGGCGAAGATCGCCCATATCACGGTGCCCACATAGACCAGGCACATCACAATAAGTGCCGCCCAGGTGAAAATCACCAGCGCCGCCGCAACGCAGGCAAAGCCGAGCAGGAAGAATTTCACATTCTCGCGCGAGATCTTGGTTTTCTTGAACGACCAGATCGGCACCGGCGAGATCATCAAAAGACCAACCCCCGCCATGTAAAGCCCGATCAGGGGCGCGGGCGGTGTCGACATGCCCGGAATGGCAAAGGTCACGAACATCGGCAACATCGCAAGCAACGCCCCCGCAGGCGACGGCAACCCGTCAAAATAGGCCCCCGAGCCGCCCTTGTTGTCGTCAGACTTGGCCGAGACATTGAACCGCGCCAGCCGCATCACACAGCAGACCGCGAAAAACAGCACCGCAATCCAGCCCGCCTGACGGGCCCCGTCCTGAAGACCCCAGTAATAGACCACCAGCGGTGCCGCGACGCCGAAGTTCAGAAAATCCGCAAGCGAATCCAACTCGGCGCCCATCGCGCTGCTGCTGCGCAAAAGTCGCGCCAGCCGCCCGTCAAGCCCGTCAAGAACCCCCGCGATCAGCAACAGCTGCACCGCGCGCACGAAATCACCCTGCACCCCCATCCGAATGGCCGTGATACCGGCGCAAATTGCCGCCACCGTTAGCATGTTCGGCAAAAGCTGTGCCAGGGTGACCTCTTTGCGTGGGTGTTCGCCGGGCGTGCTCATCCTGCGGTTCCTTTGGCTGCGCTCAGCTCTGCGATCACGGTTTCGCCGGCGACCATGGTCTGGCCGACGCGCACCTGCGGCTGCACGCCCTCGGGCAGATAGACATCAAGACGCGAGCCAAAGCGGATCAGGCCAAAGCGTTCGCCGCGCTTGAGCGGTGCGCCCTTATCGACAAAGCAGACGATGCGGCGCGCCACAAGGCCGGCGATCTGCACCACCGGCAAAAGCCGCCCATCGGCCATCTCGATGACCACGCCATTGCGCTCATTGTCTTCGCTGGCCTTATCAAGCGAGGCGTTAAAAAACTTGCCAGGGCGGTAAGCCACCGCATGAACCCGCCCCGCAACCGGCGCGCGGTTCACGTGACAGTTGAACACATTCATGAACACGCTCACCCGCGTCAGCGGGGCATCGGGCAGGCCAAGTTCACTGGGCGGCACAGCAGGCTCGATCAGCGACACCATCCCGTCAGCGGGGCTGATGATCAGGTTGGGGCGCTCCGGCGTCACCCGCTCTGGATCGCGAAAGAAATAATAGCACCAGATCGTCAGCCCAAGACCGATCCAGCCCAGCACATTCCAGACCATGAACAGCACCAGCGTGATCGCGGCGAAGATCGCCACAAATTTGCGCCCCTCGGGGTGCATCGGCTTGATAAAGGTTTCGTGCATTTTCATGTGGGCATGCTCCTTGCGCGGATCGGGCGACGGTTTCCTTCGCCTAAGCCGCCTGACCCGGAGTTTCAAGCATCAAGGTAGCATCTTCCCTTTGCATATGCACCGTGGCAGTGTTCGCGGCATGACAAACACACTGACACCCCCCGACGGAACGCCCGCCAGCCGCCTTGCCTTTGGCACGATAAGTCGCTTTGCCTTTGGCACGATGCAATTTGGCGGCCTCGCCGATGAGGGCGAAAGCCGCGCCATGTTCGAGGCAAGCCTTGCGGCGGGCATCACCCATTTCGACACCGCCTATCTTTATAATGATGGCGCATCCGAA
>CBDTZA010000281.1:0-3741 GCA_965364785.1 uncultured Roseovarius sp.
GGCTATGGCTTGCGTATCTGCGCGAGGTACGCCCGAGCCATGCGATTGCCGGGGTCTTTGTCGGCTTGGCCGTCGCCCTCGGCTGGCTCGCCACCTATATGATCGCGCAGACCTCGTTCGAGGTGGTTCCGATTTCGTCCGTCACTTTTACCGGCCCCTCGGCGGATACCTTGATGGGGCTGGTCAATAGCACCACCCTGCCGCTTGGCTTTGGTGTCGGGCTTGTGCCGGGGGTGTTTGTCGGCGCGGCCGCCATGGCCATCGCCACGCGCGAATGGAAGATCGAACGCTTTGGCCCCGACACCCCGATGGAGCGCTATCTTGTGGGCGCCGCCCTGATGGGGTTTGGCAGCATGCTTGCGGGTGGCTGCGCCGTTGGTGCGGGCATGTCCGGGGGCGCGATTTTCGCGCTGACCGCATGGGTCGCGGTGTTCTGCATGTGGATCGGTGCGATGGTCACGCATCTTGTGATGGGCCGGGGTAGGGTAGGCATTGCAACCGCCTGAGAGGCGCGCGACATGCTCTGACCCTAGGGTGGGATTTGCCACAGGGCTTTGTTCGCCCCTCTATTCCCACTCCATCTGCTCAAACACCCGGCCGGCGTTTTTGGTGGCGAGTTCCTCGAACGTATCAAGATGGGCATAGGGGGATTGGTCGACGTAATAGGCATCGGCCAAATCGCCGCCGCCGTCTATGTGTTCGCCGATCCGGGCGCGCAGATATTCTAGATAGCCTTTTGTATAGCGGCGCACCTGCGCCATGTTGGTCGGGTGGCCGTGGCCGGGGATCACATAGGTGGCATTCAGGGCCTCGAATTTATTATCCCATGTCTCTAGCCAGTCGGCGGTGATCGTGTCGGCAAAGATCGGCAGCATGCGTTCGTGAAAGGCCATGTCGCCCGAGATCACAAGGCTTTGCTCGGGCAGCCAGATCACGATATCGCCGGGGCTATGGGCGGGGCCAAGGTGGCGGGCCTCGATATGGAAGCCGCCCATGTCGACGATGTAGTCATCTGTGAAGGTTTCGGTCGGGCCCTGCACGGTGGTGCCCTCGGCCTTTTCACGGTTGTAGCGCTTCATGGCCTGAAGATTGGGGCCGCCGTTCTTCTCGACCTCATGGGCGGTATCGACATGCGCGACAATCGGCACGCCCAGTTCGGCCCAATAGGAATTGCCAAGGGTGGCGTGGCCCTGACCGTTTTCATTGAACACAAGCTTGACCGGCTGATCGGTGATGCGTTTGATCTCGTCATGCAGGGCCTTCGCCAGGGCATAGGCGGCGCTGCCGTTGATCACCACGACGCCGTCACCGGTGACGATAAAGCTAAGGTTGTTGTTATGGCCCGAGTTCTCGTAAGACGGCGGGGCGGTGGCGCCAATGGCGGACCAGACGCCGGGGATCACCTCGACCGGTTCATCATAAAGCAACGATCCGGGGTATTTATCGGCGATATTCTCGCTCGCCAAAACGGGGCTGGCGGTGACAAGGGCGAGGGCAACAAGCAGGTGTTTCATCGGCTTAAACCTCACTCAGAAAGCGATAGCTGTCGCCGTTGCGTTCGACCCGGCCAAGCCCGCCGTCGCGCAGGTGAAAGCCGATCATCGCCATTTTATCCTGTGCCAGCTGATCCAAAAGCCGCTGGCGGGTTTTGATGCCGGTCTCGGCGTCCTGATCTGATCCGCTGGCCCAATCGGGGCGCTCAAACGCGAGGTGACCGTTGCCGATGGCATCGCCCACGACCATCACCGCATCACTGCCCTGCCGGATTTCAAACGCCATATGTCCGGGCGTATGCCCGAAGGTTGCATGGGCCATGACACCGGGAAGCACCTCTTGGCCATCGGCGAAAAAGCTGCACTGATCCTCAATCGCGGCAAGGCGACGGGCCGCGCCGACGGCAAAGCTTGCGCGCGCATCGCCGATGGTGGTGACGGTGTCGGGGTCGGTCCAATAGTCCCATTCCCGCTGGCCGATCATATAGCTTGCATTGGCAAACACCGGATCGTCGAAATCATCCAGAACCCCCCAAAGGTGATCGGGGTGCCCATGGGTGAAAACCACATGGGTGATGTCGTCGGGGGCGACACCAAGGGCATCCAGCGTGTCCACCAGATCGCCGGCACTTGGCATAAAGCCGCTGCCCGACCCGGCGTCGAACAACACGGTGCGGTCGCCATCCTGAAGCAGGGTGACATTGCAGGGGGGCCGCATCACGTCGCCGGAAAGTCCGTATTTCTCAAGGATCGGCGTGGTCTCGGCCGCGGGCAGGTCGCCAAGCAAGAACTCTTTTGGCAGCACGAGATGACCGTCGCTTACCGTGGTGATTTTGGCCTGTCCAAGGTCGATCTGGCTTGCGGCCAGTGTCATGCGTGGCACGCCGAAGATCGCCGTTGCCCCGAGGCCGCCAAGTAGCTGTCGTCTGGTCGGTGTCATCCGCTTTTCCCCTATCTATTCGAATTCATGAATATGACCACGATGAGGGGCCGGAAGACAAGGATTAATTTCGGGCGCGTCGCCCGGTAGGCGGTTCTGTTTCCTGCTGATTTCCGGGCGGTGATGGTTTACGTTGGCCAGACCACAGAGATTTCAAAAGGCGTTTTTCGCACCATGGATACCCAACAGCCCGCGTATTTGACGACCAAAGAGGTGGCCGATCTTTTGCGTGTGAAAGAGCGCAAGGTCTATGATCTGGTCGCCGCCGAAGACATTCCGCATCGCAAGATCACCGGCAAGCTGTTGTTCCCGGCGGCCGAATTGACGGTGTGGATCGAGGGCGGCGGTGAGGGCACAAACGCCGAGCGCCCGGCGGTGGTGACCGGCTCGCATGATCCGCTGCTTGATTGGGCACTGCGCGAATGCGGCGCCGGGCTTGCCACGCTTTTGAACGGAAGTAGTGACGGACTTGCCTGTTTTGCACGGGGTCAGGCGGCGCTAACGGGCATGCATATCCCGGACGAAAAGGGCTGGAACATCGCGGCGGTGCGTGCGGCGGGCGTTGCCAATTGCGTGTTGATCGGATGGGCGCTGCGCGCGCGCGGGCTTATCCTGTCGCAGGGTGCTGCCAGGGAGGTGCGCGGCGTTGGTGATCTGCGCGGCAAGCGGGTGATTTTGCGCCAGCCCGGTGCCGGAGCGGCGGCGCTGTTTCAACGGCTGATGACAGAGGCAGGCTTGCAAGAGGGTGATATCATCACCCCTGCCGGACCCGTCCATACCGAAAGCGATGCCGCCGCTGCAATTGCCGCAGGCGAGGCTGACGCGACCCTTGGCATCAAGGCGATGGCGCAGCAGTTTCACCTGCCGTTTGTGCCGCTGGTGGATGAGCGGTTTGATTTGCTGATTGATCGCCGGTCCTATTTCACCGAACCGGTGCAGAGCCTGTTGCGCTTTGCCCAGTCGGAGGCCTTTGCCGCCAAGGCCGAGGCGCTTGGCGGTTACGACATCGCGGATCTGGGGCGGGTGCGCTGGATCTCGAAATAAGACCGGCGTGGTTTAACCCGCGTTCGGGAAGAACAGATGTTGGCCGTCAACCTTATAGCCCGCGATGGCGCTTTGGCCTTCGTCCGACAGAACCCAGTCGATGAAGGCCTGGCCAAGCGCGGCTTTTACGTTTTTATGCATCGCGGGGTTCACAAGGATAATGCCATATTGGTTGAACATCCTAGCGTCACCCTCGACCGCGATTTGGTAGTCACCCTTGTTGCCAAAGGCAATCCACGTGGCGCGGTCGGTCATGATATAGGC
>CBDTZA010000282.1:0-3717 GCA_965364785.1 uncultured Roseovarius sp.
AGCGCCATGAAGCGTTTGTCGGCTGTGCTCACCCTTCGGGCTTGTCGTCCGGGCGCAGTTCGCTCACGAATTTGTCGAAGTCGTCTGCCGCCTGGAAGTTCTTGTAAACGCTGGCAAAGCGCACATAGGCCACGGTGTCGATCCGGGCCAGCGTTTCCATCACGATCGCGCCGATTGCTTTGGAGGGAATATCGGTCTCGCCCATGCTCTCCAGTCGCCGCACGATGCCGCTGATCATCTGTTCGATGCGCTCCGGCTCGATCGGGCGTTTCTGAAGCGCGATCCGGATCGAGCGTTCAAGCTTGTCGCGGTCGAAATCTTCGCGTCGGCCATTGGTTTTCACCACCACCAGATCGCGCAGCTGTACGCGCTCATAGGTCGTGAACCGGCCCCCGCAAGCCGGGCAAAACCGCCTGCGCCGGATCGAAACATGATCCTCGGCGGGGCGTGAATCTTTTACCTGAGTGTCAATATTTCCGCAAAACGGGCAGCGCATCGGCCGTCCCCCTTTTCTGTCCTTGCCTCTTTGGTCATGGGTCTCATGCCCAAGTTATCCACAGCCACTATAGGCCAGCCGCAAGGTTTTGGGTAGAGGGGAATTTAAACCGCTAGATAGGCCGCGACGTGCCGGTCATGTGGCGCATTTCGGTGCTCAAACACGTAAATTCCCTGCCATGTCCCCAACACCATACGCCCGTTTTCAACCGGAATACTCAAGGTGACCGGCATCATCGCCGCCTTGATATGGGCGGGCATATCATCGGGGCCCTCATAGGTGTGGGTGAGGTAAGCCATGCTGGGGTCACTTGTCGGCGGCACAAGCCGGGCAAAAAAGGCGCGCAGATCGCTCTGCACTTGCGCGTCAGCATTTTCCTGAATGAGCAGACTGGCCGAGGTATGGCGGATGAACAGCGTCAAGAGCCCCTCACCACGCACCCATCCCGCCACCTGATCGGTGAACTCATAAAGGCCCTGGCCACGGGTCGGGATTGTAAAAGTGGTCTGCATATCCCCACGCTGCGCCAGTTTTTGGTCAGGCTCAAGCGTGATGATCTTTGGCCGCGTCAGCGTGGGTTGGCACCCACCCTACGGGTTTGGCGGATCAGCGGAAAATCCTGTCGCCCTGTTCGTCGATCACTTGCTTGGCCTTGCGAACGCAAAACGCCTCTGCGTCTTCAAGGTTCAGGATCACATCGGCACGTCGCAGGGTATGCACCTTCACCTCGCCCGCAATCTCCTTTTCGATGCGCGCGCCAACCCGGTAGCCGCCCTCACCTGACTGCGGTTCGGGAAAGATGCGGAAATCCTTGTAGACTTCCACCTTGGGTTCAGGCTTTGCGCCGCCGCCGAACAGTCGGGACAAAAGGGACATTGCGGCCTCTACTGATCCAGGAACGACCGAAGCTTGCGCGACCGGCTAGGGTGCTTGAGCTTGCGCAGCGCCTTGGCCTCGATCTGGCGGATACGTTCGCGGGTCACGCTGAACTGTTGGCCGACTTCCTCAAGCGTGTGATCGGTGTTCATGCCGATGCCAAAGCGCATCCGCAGCACGCGCTCTTCGCGCGGAGTGAGCGATGACAGAACCCGCGTCGTGGTTTCCTTGAGGTTGTCCTGAATGGCGCTGTCCAGCGGCAGGATCACGTTCTTGTCTTCGATGAAATCGCCAAGCTGGCTGTCTTCTTCGTCGCCAATCGGGGTCTCAAGCGAAATCGGTTCCTTGGCGATTTTCATCACCTTGCGGACCTTCTCAAGCGGCATCTGAAGCTTTTCCGCCAGTTCTTCCGGCGTCGGTTCACGGCCGATTTCGTGCAGCATCTGACGGCCGGTTCGCACCAGCTTGTTGATCGTCTCGATCATGTGCACAGGAATACGGATGGTGCGCGCCTGATCGGCAATCGAGCGGGTGATCGCCTGACGGATCCACCAGGTGGCATAGGTCGAGAATTTATAGCCGCGGCGATATTCGAATTTATCCACCGCCTTCATCAGGCCAATGTTGCCTTCCTGAATGAGATCAAGGAATTGCAGGCCGCGGTTGGTGTATTTCTTGGCAATCGAGATCACCAGACGCAGGTTTGCCTCGACCATTTCTTTCTTGGCCTGGCGCGCCTCTTTTTCGCCCTTCTGAACCTGATTCACGATACGGCGGAATTCGGAGATATCAAGCCCGACATATTGCCCGACCTGCGCCATGTCGGCGCGCAGCTCTGTCACTTTTTCCGGCGAGCGTTCTATGAACATCTGCCAGCCACGACCGGGTTTTTTCGCCATGTCGTCAACCCAGTTGGGGTCAAGTTCGCGACCGCGATAGGCCTCGACAAATTCGCTGCGGTTGATGCGGGCCTGATCGGCCAGCTTCACCATCGCGCTGTCAATTTGCATGATCCGGCGGTTGATGCCGTAAAGCTGATCAATCAGCGCCTCGATCCGGTTGTTATGCAGGTGAAGCTCGTTCACCAGTTCGACAATCTCGGAGCGCAACTTCTGATAGGTGCCTTCCTGTGCCGTGCTGAACGATCCATCCTCGTTCAGCGTGGCCGAAATCCGACTGTCCTGCATCTCCGAGAGCTGGACGTAATCGTCAGCGATCCGGTCCAGCGTCTCAAGCACGCGCGGCTTGAGGGCGGCCTCCATCGCGGCCAGGCTCATGTTGGCCTGTTCGTCTTCGTCATCATCATCATCATCGGCAATCGGGTTGCCGTCGGCATCAAGCTCGGTCTGATCCGCGCCAGCCGTGGCAGAGGTCGGCGCGCTGGTCACATTGGCGGCCTCGACGACGGGTTCACCGCCCTCTTCATCGCCAAGCTGATTGCCGAATGTCGCCTCAAGGTCGATCACATCGCGCAGCAGAATATCTTCGCCCAAAAGTTCGTCGCGCCAGATGGTGATCGCCTGAAAGGTCAGCGGGCTTTCACACAGCCCGGCGATCATCGTGTTGCGCCCGGCCTCGATCCGCTTGGCGATGGCGATTTCGCCCTCGCGGCTCAGCAGTTCGACACTGCCCATTTCGCGCAGATACATCCGCACCGGATCGTCGGTCCGATCCAGCTTTTCCTCTTTGCCCGAGCCAAGCGTGATCTCGCCACGCCGCCCGACCTCGGCCAGGGCCGTGGTGCGGCTTTCGTCTTCTTCGGCCTCTTCCGCCTCGATGATGTTGATGCCCATTTCACTGAGCATCGACATCACATCTTCGATCTGTTCCGAAGATACCTGATCGGGGGGCAGAACCTCGTTCAGCTGGTCATAGGTGATAAAGCCCTTTTCCCGTGCCTCAGCGATCATTTTCTTGACCGCGGCCTGGCTCATATCAAGCGAGACTTCGGATTCCGAATTGTCGGGCTTTTGGTCGTCGGTATCCTTGGCGGCCATGAAAGACTCCTGAGCTATGAACGGGACGGGTGATTCGTTGTTACCGAATCATTAGCGCGAATAAGTGATTCGCACACCCGTTTACCCTGATTTCTTTACCGCTTCCTCACCAAAATCGGTCATCGCCCCGGTTTGGAAAAAGTTATTTTGCCAAGCAGCTCGTCAAACTGCTCTTTCTCATCTCGTTTGATCCGCGCGCCATTTTCTCCCAGATCGTATTCGGCACGGTCTTCTTGTTCGCTGCGCACGGCGCGATTGCGCGCCTCTGCCGCCTGTCCAAGCCGCCATGTCATTGCCTCATCGGCCAGTCCGGCCATGTCTTCGCTGGCCTCTGACACTTCTGCGCGC
>CBDTZA010000283.1:0-3662 GCA_965364785.1 uncultured Roseovarius sp.
GATGATCGACGAGCGGCTCTGGTCCGACAAATCCGATCTGGCCGAGGCCTATCTTGAATGGGGCAGCTATGCCTATGGCACCAGCGATGAGGGGCGGCGCGACCGCGACGGGTTTGAAACCCGTCTGCGCCAGACCGAAGCCATCGTGCAAAACCAGGACAACCGCGAACACGACATTCTGGACAGCGACGATTACTATCAATTCGAAGGCGGCGCAGCGGCGGCAGTCAGCACCCTTCAGGGGCGCGATCGGCCGATTTACCATAATGACCATTCACGCCCTGAACGCCCCGTGATCCGCACCCTTGAGGACGAGATCGGCCGCGTCGTGCGCAGCCGGGTGGTCAATCCGAAATGGATCGAAGGCGTCAAGCGGCACGGATACAAGGGCGCGTTCGAGATGGCGGCGACGGTGGATTACCTCTTTGCCTTTGCCGCGACAACCGGCGCTGTGCGCGGCCATCATTTCGATCTGGTCGAGGCGGCCTTTCTGGAAGATGATGACACCCGAGGCTTCATAGCCGAGCACAACGCCCCCGCCCTGCGCGAGATGGCCGAGCGGTTGGCCGAGGCGATCGAGCGGGGTCTTTGGGCGCCACGCTCGAACTCCGCGCGCGCACGTATTGAGGCGGCCCGCCTTGGGGCCCCCCCGCCCTGACTGGCGGTGTCGCAAAGCCGGGAGGGATAGAATGCGCCAGTATTCGATGGACGACGATTTTGAAGCGCTACACCGGCTTTTGAACGCAAGTTTTGCCTATATGGAAGGCCGGATTGATCCGCCCTCTTCGATGCCCCGGCTGAGTGTCGAAGGGCTCTGAGTGATGGCCACAAATCGCGAGATTCGGGACTTGCCAGCATTACATTTGAGACCCGGATAGAGTTGATCGAAAACCACGCGGCCTTTACTGCGCTTGGCTTTTACAGGACTGGCGCTTCGGCGCATCCGGGCTATGATCGCCCGACCAGTATCACCATGACCCACCCCCTTGGCGCAACGGGGTGGGCGGGTGGGCGTTGCGCCAAGGGGGTGCCGTGAGAGGAGCCGAACAAATGACACCGACCAAAGGCCATTGCCTGTGCACCTCCGTCACCTTCGAATTGTTGGGGCCGCATAACTGGGCCGGGCATTGCTATTGCGAGAGTTGCCGACGGGGTGCAGGCGCGGCTGTGGTCACTTTCGTCGGCCATCCTAACGGGCAGTGGCGCTGGAGCGGGACCGTGCCGGTCTGTTTCACATCCTCACCCGGCAACCGGCGGCACTTCTGTGCGACCTGCGGCAGTTCGGTCGCCTATGACAGCGACCGCTTTCCCGATGAAATGCATTTCCATGCCGCGCTGTTGCAACACCCCGACGCGCTTATCCCGTCAGAGCATTATTACACCGACGAACATCTGCCCTGGCGACTTGATCCACCTTAGAGGCGCGGCAAACAAATCAAATCGGCATAACCGCCGTGGATATGATCAAGCTCGCACTCATAGGCGCGCCCCGGCGGCAAAGGCGGCACGCCTTCGCCGCAATCGAGCCGCGCCAGCATCACCGCCTGATCGCCCCAGAGCCGCACAACCTTGCACCCACTGACCTTTTGCATCGCCACCGCGCCGCGCGGTGCCACCGCCTCGAACCTCGGCGCCCATTCGGGATTGAGCCGGATCGCCTGCGCATAGGTGCCATCGACCCGCACATCAAATGTACTTTGTCCGATACTCACGCGCACCGGATCAACGCCGCGGAACTCATGTCCGGGCGTGTTGCAGGCGGCCAGAAACGGCAGGAGAATCCAACAGAGCAATCGCATAAAGCCAAGACTGCGGTCATAATGGTTAACAGGGTCTTAGCTTGGCCCCGGCGATGAGTACTTTTCATCCTCCCCTCCCGCGCCCTATGCTGGATCACGCCCCCAAAGACACGCCCCCAAAGACAAGAAAGTCCCGCTTATGGTTCTCAACTTTGCCCTCATCCTTGCCTTCCAACTTGTCGGAGAGGTGACCTCGCGCGCGCTGGCCCTGCCAGTGCCCGGCCCGGTGATCGGTATGGCGCTCTTGTTGGCGGCGTTCATGATCCTGCCCAAACTGGCCACGCGCATGCTTGAGACCACCAGGGGCCTGTTGGCGCATCTGTCGCTGTTGTTCGTGCCCGCCGGGGTCGGCGTGATCAGCCATGTCGAGGCCCTGGGCCAGAGTGGTGCCGCGATGATGGCCGCCCTTGTGCTGAGCACCGCACTGGCGCTTGCGGCGGGCGCGCTTACCTTTGTCGGCCTTGCCCGCCTGACCGGATCGCGCGAGGACCGCACATGACATCGCTGCCCGATATCTGGTCCTACCTTAGCGAAGAACCGCTGTTGTGGCTGACCGCCACGCTGGTTGCCTATGTCATCGGCGATGCGGCGTTTCGCGCGAGCCATGGCAACCCTCTGGTCAACCCGGTGCTGGTGGCGATGGTGCTTTTGGCGGCCATTCTCTGGGGCACAAGTACGCCCTATCAAACCTATTTCGAGGGCGCGCAATTCGTGCATTTCCTGCTTGGGCCTGCGACCGTCGCCCTTGCCGGGCCGCTTTACAGCAACCTGCACCATGTGCGCCGCGCGCTTATTCCCATGCTCGGCGCGCTTGTGGTGGGGTCAGTCACGGCCATGGCCTCGGCGTTGTGGATCGCGCAGGCGCTTGGGGTCGAGGGCGCGCAGCTGGCCTCACTCGCGCCAAAATCCGCCACCGCACCGGTGGCGATTGGGATATCCGAACAACTGGGCGGCCTGCCCACGCTCACGGCAGCACTGGTGATCCTGACCGGCATTGTCGGCGCGGTGATCGTGACACCGCTGATGAACGCCCTGCGCATCCACGACTGGCGGGCGCGCGGCTTTGCCGTGGGGGTAAGCGCGCATGGCATCGGCACCGCGCGGGCCTTTCAGGTCAATGAAACCGCTGGCGCATTTGCCGGCATCGGCATGGGCCTCAATGCCTTGCTAACCGCCCTGATTGCGCCCTATGTATTATCCCTATTCCTCTAACGACCAAGGAGCCCGCCAATGACCGCCGATAGCGACCGCCACGCGATGAAGATGGCCAAGAAAAAGGCCGCCCGCGACAAGATCATGGCCACCAAGACCGACGAAAAAGGCCTGATCATCGTGCATACCGGCAAGGGCAAGGGCAAATCCTCGGCCGCCTTCGGGATGATATTCCGCTGTATCGCGCATGGCATGCAATGCGCCGTGGTGCAGTTCATCAAAGGCGGCATGAGCACCGGCGAGCGCGATATGATTTTGGACAAGTTTCAGGATATCTGCGCGTTCCACACCATGGGCGAAGGCTTTACCTGGGAAACCCAGGACCGCGACCGCGATATAGAAATGGCCAAGGCCGCCTGGGAAAAGGCCAAGGAGCTGATCCGCGATGAGGCCAACAAAATGGTGCTTCTGGACGAGATCAACATCGCCCTGCGCTATGATTACCTTGATATCAACGAGGTGGTGGAATTTCTGGTCGAGGAAAAGCCGCATATGACCCATGTCGTCCTGACCGGGCGCAACGCCAAGGACGAGCTGATCGAGATCGCCGATCTGGTGACCGAAATGGAGCTGATCAAGCATCCGTTCCGGTCAGGGGTGAAGGCGCAGATCGGGGTGGAGTTTTAAGCGCTAATAAGATGGAAGCGCTTT
>CBDTZA010000284.1:0-3661 GCA_965364785.1 uncultured Roseovarius sp.
TGATATTTTCCGGTGGTCCGGCAAGCGTGATCGACGAAAAATCGCCCCGCCCACCGGAAAGCGTGTTTGACCTTGGTGTGCCGATCCTTGGGATTTGTTACGGCCAACAGGTGATGATGCATATGCTGGGCGGCACGGTTGAACGTGGCCATGGCACCGCCGAATTTGGCCGCGCTTATGTTACCCCGAGCGAGGCGCGCATCGACCTGCTGAATGGCTGGTTCCTTGAAGCCCGCGAACAGGTCTGGATGAGCCACGGCGACCACGTAAGCAAGGTCGCTCCCGGCTTTGCCGTCTACGGCACCTCACCCAACGCCCCCTTTGCCGTCACCGCCGATCTGGACCGGAATTTCTTTGCCGTCCAGTTTCACCCCGAGGTGCATCACACCCCGAACGGCAAAACGCTTTATGAAAACTTTGTCCGCCTGGCGGGTTTTACCGGCGACTGGACCATGGGCGCCTATAAGGAAGAGGCTATTCGCATCATCCGCGAACAGGTCGGCGACAAACAGGTGATCTGTGGCCTCTCGGGCGGTGTCGACAGCTCTGTTGCTGCCGTTCTGATCCACGAGGCGATCGGTGATCAGCTGACCTGCGTGTTCGTCGATCACGGGTTGTTGCGTCTCAACGAGGCCGACGAAGTCGTCAAGATGTTCCGTGACAATTATAATATCCCGCTGATCCATGCCGATGAATCAGAGCTTTTTCTAGGTGAGCTTGACGGCGTAAGTGACCCGGAAACAAAGAGAAAGATCATTGGTCGCCTGTTCATTGACGTGTTCCAGAAATACGCCAATCAGATCGAGGGTGCCGAGTTTCTGGCCCAGGGCACGCTTTACCCTGATGTCATTGAATCGGTCAGCTTTTCGGGCGGTCCGAGCGTCACCATCAAATCGCACCACAATGTTGGCGGCTTACCGGAAAAGATGGGCCTCAAGCTTGTCGAGCCGCTGCGCGAGCTGTTCAAGGACGAAGTGCGCGCCCTTGGCCGCGAGCTTGGCCTGCCCGCAAGCTTTATCGGACGCCACCCCTTTCCGGGGCCGGGTCTTGCCATTCGCTGTCCCGGTGAAATCACCCGCGAAAAGCTTGAAATCCTGCGCAAGGCGGATGCGGTCTATATCGACCAGATCCGCAAGCATGGGCTTTATGATGAAATCTGGCAGGCTTTTGTCGCCATTCTGCCGGTGCGCACGGTCGGTGTGATGGGCGACGGGCGGACCTATGATTTTGCCTGCGCCCTGCGTGCGGTAAACTCTGTTGATGGCATGACGGCCGATTATTACCCGTTCAGTCATGAATTTCTTGGTGAAACCGCCACCCGGATCATCAATGAGGTCGGCGGCATCAACCGCGTCACCTATGACATCACCTCGAAACCCCCCGGCACGATTGAGTGGGAATAGGCTCGACCTCCGCGCCCATCCGCACCGAAGCTGTCGTCGTCTTGCGCGCGGCGCTCTGGATGCTGGGCGCGGTGGTGGCGTTTTCATCCATGGCGGTGGCCGGGCGCGCGGTCAGTTTCGAACTCGATACATTCGAGATCATGATGTATCGCAGCATGATCGGCCTGTGTCTCGTGGTGCTTGTCGCGGGGTTTACTGGCCACTACAGCCAGATCACCACCCGCAGCCCCGCCATCCATCTCATTCGCAACGTCTTTCACTTTTCAGGGCAGAATCTGTGGTTCTATGCGATCACCGTGATCCCGCTGGCGCAGGTCTTTGCGCTGGAATTCACCGCGCCGCTTTGGGTGCTGGTCCTGTCGCCTCTGCTGCTTGGCGAGCGGCTGACGCGGATCCGCGTGCTGGCCGCGCTGATCGGTTTTGTCGGTATCCTGATTGTCGCGCGGCCCAGCCCCGAGACCCTTAACCTTGGCACCATCGCCGCCGCCGCGGCCGCCATTGGCTTTGCCGGCTCGATCCTGTTCACCAAGCGCCTGACGCGCACCGAGACGCTGACCTGCATCCTGTTCTGGATGACCCTCAGCCAGAGCATCTTTGGTCTGATCTGTGCCGCATTTGACGGCGATATCGCCCTGCCCTCGCTGTCCTCAGCCCCTTGGCTTGTGCTGATCGCCTGTGCCGGTCTGACAGCACATTTCTGCCTGACCACGGCGCTTTCGATTGCCCCGGCCACCCTTGTGACCCCGGTTGATTTCACCCGCCTTCCGCTCATCGCGATCATTGGCCTCTTGGTCTATAACGAGCCGATAGATGCGATGGTAATCCTTGGGGCCGTGATAATTTTCGCGGCGAACTATCTGAATTTATGGTCGGAAACCGTAAAAAGACGCTAATCGTCCCAATTCTCTCGCAAAAAGTGTGACCGGCAGGCCACCAGCCCCTGCCGTCATGTCCGTGACGCGGCGTCAAAGATTGACCGGTGGAAAACAGCCGATAAAGATCAGTCAATCTTCTGGAGGAGAGAACAATGACAAGACTCACACTTGCAGCGACCACACTTGTTGCTGCCGCAGGCGCCGCGCAAGCGGGCGGGATCGACCGGTCGGGGCAATCCGTCAACGTACTTTTTGAAAAGGGAAACTACGTAGAACTCAGTTTTGGCGTAGTGTCGCCCTCTGTCTCGGGGACCGTGGCGACGCCTCTTGGACAACGGCAATCCGGGGATATCACGGAAACCTATTGGCAGGTCGGTGCGGCCTACAAGCGCCAGGTCAACGAGCAACTCAGCTTTGCAATTATTTATGACCAACCTTTTGGGGCCGACGTTAACTATAAAGGCACGTCTGTTCCATTCGCGGGCTCTGCCGCCGCGACGGCAGGCGGAAACATTGTCGCAGGCAACTTTCCGACTGTCGGCACCACTGCAACTTTTGATGCCGATGCCATCACCGGTCTTTTGAACTATCGCCTGGCCAATGGCCTTGGTGTTCATGGCGGCTTGAGAGTGCAAAAGGTCAGCGCAGATTCCAATGTGCCACTCGTCGGCGGCTATTCGGTAACTGGCTCAGAGGATGAGGGCGTCGGCTATTCGGCCGGTATTTCCTATGAAAAACCGGAAATCGCCTTGCGGGTCTCATTGACCTATAATTCGCCCCTCAAAACAAAGCATAAGACAACTGAAACCTCTGTGCTCGGGGTAAATACAAGCAAGACAACCATCGAAACACCAGAATCGATCAATTTGGAGTTTCAGTCGGGTATCGCCAAAGATACGCTTGTGTTCGGGAGTGTGCGTTGGGTCAATTGGTCCGGTTTCACGATCAATCCCGATGATTACGTGACTTTGACCGGTGGTCCTTTCCTGTCCTACACAAGCGACACTTATACCTACACGCTTGGTGTCGGACGTCGCTTCACCAAAGAAATGTCCGGGTCCTTTTCGGTCACCTACGAGGATAACGATGATGGCTCGCCGGTCTCGAACCTTGGGCCGACATCAGGCAAGCTTGGCTTCACACTCGGCGGACGTTACGAGCGTGATGACGGCATGATCCTGTCGGCCGGTGTCAACTATACCTTCGTCGGGGATGCGGTGACCACGGTTGGCGCACTTCCCAGGACTCAGTTCAAAAACAACGACGCGATTGGCGTCGGGTTCAAGGTCGCTTATCGCTACTGAGCCGTTGCTTGATCGAAACAACAGGCCCCGCCCCGGTATCACAGGGCGGGGTTTTTTCGTTGGGCCCCCGCTTTGGATT
>CBDTZA010000285.1:0-3645 GCA_965364785.1 uncultured Roseovarius sp.
GCGCGCCCATCCGGCGCGGCCCAGCCGATAGAGCCGCAATAAATCTCGCGCGGGGCCTGTTCCAGATCGGCCAGAATCTGCATCGCGCGCAGTTTTGGCGCGCCGGTAATCGACCCACAGGGAAACAGCGCTGTGAAGATATTCGAAAGCCCGGTTTCGGGCTGCATCTGCGCGCGGATAAGCGAGGTCATCTGATGCACGGTCTCGAACGTTTCGACCGAGAAAAGCTCGGGAACCGAGACGGTGCCGGGCACGCTGACGCGTGAGATGTCGTTGCGCAACAAATCCACGATCATCAGGTTCTCGGCGCGGTTCTTGGCGTCACTTTGCAGGAAAAACCGGCGCCGGGCATCCTCGGTCGGGTCCGCACTTCGGGGTTGCGTGCCTTTCATCGGGCGGGTTTCGATCCGACCATCCGCATGGGTGCGAAAGAAAAGCTCGGGCGAGCGGCACAGGATCGCGGGGCCGGTTTCGTCCTCGATCAAAGCGCCATAGCGCACCGGCTGAACCTGTTGCAGGGCGCCGTAAAGCGCATCCGGCTTGCCACGTGCAGACATGCGAATGGGAAAGGTCAGGTTGGCCTGATAGATATCACCCGCGCAGATATAGTCATGCACCACCTCAAACGCGCGGGCATAGCGCGCAGGGTCCCAGAGGGGGCACAAATCGCCAAGTCCCGCCGGGCCATCCGGCAAATCCCCGGCCACCAGCGGCGCATCGTAAACTCCGAAGTGCAAAAGTGGCAAACGGCGCCGCCCGGGCATAAGCGGTAAGAGCCGCGGCTCAAGCGCGAAACCAAGCTCGTAACTGGCATAGCCCGCAAGCCAGAGCCCCTCGGCACGCGCCGCATCAAGTGCGGCAAGTGCGGCGGGCACCTCACCGGGGTCATTGGCCACAATCCGGCGCTGCGCCTGCGCGAACTGACAGGCGGTGCCGGTAGGCCCATGGTCGAAACGAATCTGCACTCTGCGCATCCCTTGGCTGGTGCTGGGGTATTTAGGCCGCAAAGGGGCGAAACACACCCTCAAAAGCGTCGGTTTGCACCGGTTTTGCGATCCTCGCCGCGCTTGACAGGATCGCCTTTGCAGGGAACGCTGGCCTCAAAGCCATTTTCAGGAGTGTATCAGATGACGCATGCATTGAGCGCCGCCATTCTCGCCTCTTTGGTGCTGACCACACCCGCCCTGGCCGAGCAGGTTTCGATCGGGTTTGAAGGTCCGGGCGAAGGCCCTGCCCCGACGCAGATGCCTGAGGGCGGCTATATAGTCGCGACCCGGAACATGATGATTTCCTCTGCCGCAAAGTCGGGCGACGGCACCGACGGGGCAAACGAGATCGAAAGCGTGATGAACACGCGCGGCGGCGTGATGATCCAGCGCCCCGACGCGCCGTTTCAATTCATCTCGCTGGACTGGCAATCAGAGAAGGGTGAACCGAGCGTCGTCGTCGAGGGGTATTTCGGCAATGTCCTGATGGGGACCGAGACTTTCACGCTGTCGCAAAGTGCCGCACAGGGCGGTTTCGTCACCTTCCGCGCCGATGCACTTACCGGGTTGGCGCTTGATCAGCTTGTGCTTTACCCACAGCGCAACAGGCTTGGCATGGGCGCGCTGGACAAGGTTGTACTTGACGAGGCACCCGAGGCGATAGACACCTCTGATGCGGGATCGCCGTCCGCTCTGAAAACCCGAGCCTGAGCGGGGTTTGGCGAATACATCGCGGATCAGCCCTTGCACCCCGCCGGATCATGGATATAAACCGCACCAATTTGCGTGTGCAGGCCTCTGCCTGCGCCCATTTAGCTGCCCGGGGGCCCCATGCCAAAAAGAACCGATATTTCATCCATCATGATCATCGGAGCGGGGCCAATCATCATCGGTCAGGCCTGCGAATTCGACTATTCCGGCGCACAGGCGTGCAAGGCGCTGCGCGAGGAAGGCTACCGCGTCATTCTGGTCAATTCCAACCCGGCCACGATCATGACCGACCCCGAGCTTGCCGATGCAACCTATATCGAGCCGATCACCCCCGAGATCATCGCCAAGATCATCGAAAAAGAGCGCCCCGATGCCCTGCTGCCCACAATGGGCGGGCAAACCGGCCTCAATACCGCGTTGGCCGTGGCCGATATGGGCGTGCTTGAAAAATTCGGTGTCGAGCTTATCGGCGCCAACCGTGCGGCGATTGAGATGGCCGAAGATCGCAAGCTTTTCCGCGAGGCGATGGACCGGCTTGGCATCGAGAACCCCAAGGCGACCATTGCCAACACGATTGAGGAATGCATGGCCGCAATTGATTATGTCGGCCTGCCCGCAATCATCCGCCCCGCCTTTACCCTTGGTGGTACCGGCGGCGGCATCGCCTATAACCGCGATGATTACGAGCATTTCTGCAAAACCGGGCTTGATGCCTCGCCTGTCAGCCAAATCCTGATCGACGAGTCGCTTCTGGGCTGGAAAGAATTCGAGATGGAGGTCGTGCGCGACAAGGCCGACAATGCCATCATCGTCTGCGCCATTGAAAACGTCGATCCGATGGGCGTGCATACCGGCGACAGTATCACCGTCGCCCCGGCGCTGACGCTGACCGACAAAGAATATCAGATCATGCGCAATCAGAGCATTGCCGTGCTGCGCGAGATCGGGGTCGAGACCGGTGGATCGAACGTGCAATGGGCCGTAAACCCCGCCGATGGCCGGATGGTCGTGATCGAGATGAACCCGCGGGTGTCGCGCTCGTCTGCTCTGGCGTCAAAGGCGACCGGCTTTCCGATTGCCAAGATCGCCGCGAAGCTGGCCGTCGGCTATACGCTTGATGAGCTCGACAATGACATCACACGCGTCACACCCGCGAGCTTTGAGCCGACGATCGACTATGTCGTCACCAAGATCCCGCGCTTTGCGTTCGAGAAGTTCCCCGGTGCCAAACCGCATCTGACCACCGCGATGAAATCGGTGGGCGAGGCGATGGCGATTGGCCGCACCATCCACGAGAGCCTGCAAAAGGCGCTGGCAAGCCTGGAAACCGGGCTTACCGGATTTGACGAGGTGGCGATCGAAGGTGCCACAGATCCAACCTCGGGCAAGGCCGCCGTGATCAAGGCGCTGAGCCAGGCCACGCCGGACCGCATGCGCACCATCGCACAGGCCATGCGCCACGGTCTTAGTGATGACGAAATCAACGCCGCGACCGCGTTTGACCCGTGGTTCCTTGCCCGTATCCGCGAGATCGTCGAGGCCGAAGAAGACGTGCGCCGCGAGGGCCTGCCGCTGACTGAACACGGTTTGCGCGCGCTGAAAATGCTGGGCTTTACCGATGCGCGGCTGGCCAAACTGACGGGCCGCGACGAAGGTCAGGTCCGGCGCGCGCGTCGCAATCTTGGGGTGCGGGCCGTGTTCAAGCGGATCGACACCTGTGCCGCCGAATTCGAGGCCCAGACCCCCTATATGTATTCCACTTACGAATCGCCGATGATGGGCGAGGTCGAGTGTGAATCGCGCCCCACGGACCGCACGAAAGTGGTTATTCTGGGTGGCGGTCCCAACCGGATCGGTCAGGGGATCGAGTTTGATTACTGCTGCTGTCACGCCTGCTATGCCCTGACTAAAGCGGGCTATGAGACGATCATGATCAACTGTAACCCCG
>CBDTZA010000286.1:0-3613 GCA_965364785.1 uncultured Roseovarius sp.
GACGCTTCGATTTCCGCCTGTGCCCCGGCGATCAGATTATCGGCGATATCGCGATAGAACGGCGCCACCACGATCAAAAGCTTGACCGGCTTGTCGAATGCGGCGCGCGGCAGGGAGTATTCTTTTTCGGCCATTTTGGATCAACCTATGTGATGGGGCGGGTGCCAATGATGGAAATGCCATAGGCATCAAGGCCCAGATAACGGGTCTTGGGGCTATCGGTCAAAAGGATCAGCTCATGTACGCCCATGGTCGACATGATCTGCGCACCAAGGCCGGTCTGCTTGATCGTGCGCGGGGTGTCGTCATCCTCCATCTCGCCCGAAAGCTTTGGGCGGGGTTGGCGAAACAGAAACACCGCGCCACGGCCCTCGGCCGCGATGATCTCCATCGCACGGGGCAGCTTGCCCGTCGGCCCGCCGCCATCCGAGGCCGCAAGGCCGATGCCAAGCACATCCTCCAGCGCATTAAGCGCGTGGGTGCGCGCCAAAACCGGCTTGCCATCGGTGATATCGCCCTTGATCAGCGCGACATGCTCGGTGCCGGTAATCTGGTCCGTGAAAATCCGCATATCCCATGTGCCGCCATGGCTTGACTGGACGGTCTCGCGGCGGATTTCGGTGATCAGGTTGTCATGCTTGTGACGATAGGCAATCAGGTCTGAAATCGTGCCGATCTTCATATCATGCGTCTGCGCAAAGGTGATCAGATCAGGCAGCCGCGCCATGGTGCCGTCTTCCTTCATGATCTCACAGATCACGCCCGACGGGTTCAGCCCGGCCAGACGCGAAATATCGACCGCGGCCTCGGTATGCCCCGCGCGGATCAACACCCCGCCCCGGCGCGCGCGCAGCGGAAAGATGTGTCCCGGAGTAGCCAGGCTTGCCATGGTGTTCTGTTCGTTGATCGCAGTTGCAACCGTGTGGGCGCGGTCATGGGCAGAAATGCCGGTGCTGACGCCCTCGCGCGCTTCAATCGAAACGGTAAACGGCGTCTCATGACGTGACGAATTGTTCACCGCCATCATCGGCAGACCAAGCCGGTCAATCCGCTCGGATGTCATTGGCAGACAGATCAACCCGCGCCCATGCATGGCCATGAAATTGATCGCCTCAGGCGTGGCAAATTCGGCGGCAATCACAAAATCGCCCTCGTTTTCACGATCCTCGTGATCGACAAGGATGAACATCCGCCCGGCGCGGGCCTCGGCGATGATCTCTTCGGTGGGCGCAATCGCCCCCTTCAAAGTGGCCTCGACGGGACCGGGTGTTTCAAATGGCACAGTGTCGGACATCGGGTGCCCCCTTTTCGCGGCTATAGCACGGCCCGGATAGCGCAGCCGGGCGGCGATGGCCAGAGGCGAATGGCCCCGATCACGCCTGTTGCAACAACGTCAGAACCTGGGTCAGGTGATCAGTAGTACCCTCAAAGCCCGCACGATCCAGCACCAGCGCCTTGCCGGTTTGCGCCACCTGTGTGAACGGCGCGACCAGATCACCGCTTTCAAGGGCGGATTGCACCAGCGATTGATGCCCCATCAGAATGCCCGCCCCATTGCGCGCCTCTTCAAGCGCGATGCTATAGAGCGAAAAGCGCGGGCCCTTGTCCGGCAAAGTTTGGCCGGACAGCGCCGCCCTGCCCCAGATCGCCCAATCCTCGGGCCAAAGCGCGTCATGCAACAGCGTCTCGCCCATCAGGTCGGCGGGGGTTCTAAGCCGCGCGGCAATCGCGGGCGTGCAGACCGGAAAGATCACGTCCGGGGCCAGCACCGTTTCGCTGGCAGAACCGGTCGGCGTGCGAATGAACAGGCTAAGGTCAAACAGTTCGCGCGCAAGGTTGGGCTGGGTTTCCACGGCCGAGACCGACACGCTTAGCTCTGGCAAGGCGGCGCGCACTTTTGGCAGGCGCGGCGACAGCCAAAGCTGCGCCACACTGGGCAGAGCCGCGATATGCAGCGTCTTGTGCCGGGCGGCAGCGCGCATGCCATGCACCGCCGCCCCCATCGCATCAAAGGCCTCGGCAAAGCCCGGCGCGACCTCGGCGCCAAAGGCGCTCAGGCGCACGCCCTGTGAGCGGCGCTCGAACAGATCGGCGCCGATCCAATCCTCAAGCGCCTTGATATGTTGCGACACAGCCCCCGGCGTCACGCAAAGCTCGTCTGCGGCATTGGCAAACCCACCAAGCCGGGCGGCAGCCTCAAAGGCGCGCAGGGCGTTCAGCGGTGGCCCCTTGGGGCGTGGCGGGGAAACTGACATTTTTCTAGCCTTAGTTTTTCTAAGCTGATTTTTACATAATCTCATTTGCGCACACAAGCCACGCCGGGGCAAACTGAGCCAAACCAGTCAGGGAGATTGTAAAATGACACTGGCCCGCCGCGCTTGGGTGCCTGCCCAATGCGAAGACCTTGTGCAACGCCTCGCCACGCGCACCGCCGCCGAAAGCAGCAATGACATCGCCACCCGGATCGAGGCGCTGGCCGCCGAAAACCGGCGCATTCACCAGGCCGAGTGTTTCAACCTCAACCCCGCCACCAACGTGATGAACCCGCGCGCCGAGGCGCTGTTGGCCAGTGGCATCGGCTCGCGCCCGTCGCTTGGCTATCCGGGTGACAAATACGAGATGGGGCTTGAGGCCATTGAAGAGATCGAGGTGATCGCCGCCGCCCTCGCCGCCGAGGTGTTTGAGGCCAGGTTTGCCGAAATCCGCGTGCCCTCGGGCGCGATTGCCAATCTCTATGGCTTTATGGCCACCTGCAAGCCCGGCGATACGATCATCGCCCCCCCGGCAAGCGTGGGCGGGCATGTGACGCATCATACGGCGGGCTGTGCCGGGCTATATGGCTTGCGGATCATCGAGGCGCCGGTGGATGCGGATGGCTATACCGTCGATCTGGCCGGGCTGGCCGACCTGGCCCGCAAAGAACAGCCCCGGCTGATCACGCTTGGCGCCAGCCTGAACCTGTTCGAGCATCCGGTGCGCGAGGTGCGCGCAATTGCCGATGAGGTCGGTGCAAAAGTGCTGTTTGACGCGGCCCATCAATGCGGCATCATCGCAGGGCACGCCTGGCGCAACCCGCTGGCCGAGGGCGCGCATATGATGACGATGAGTACCTATAAAAGCCTTGGTGGCCCGGCGGGCGGATTGATCGTGAGCAATGATGCCGCCCTTGCCGAACGCCTTGATGCGATTGCCTTTCCGGGCATGACGGCCAATTTTGATGCGGCAAAATCGGCGGCTCTGGCGGTGACGCTTTTGGATTGGCGTGCCCATGGCGAGGGCTATGCCGCGCAAATGGTGGCGGTGGCGCAAGCGCTTGCCACAGCACTTGAGGCCGAGGGCCTGCCGGTTTTCAAGGGCACGCAAGGCGCCACAAATTCGCATCAATTCGCCATTGCCGCCGCCGGGTTTGGCGGCGGTCAGACAGCCTCAAAAACGCTGCGCAAGGCCGGGTTTCTGGCCTGTGGCATTGGCCTTCCGATTGATCCGGTCGCGGGGGATATGAACGGCTTGCGCATTGGCACGCCAGAACTGGTGCGGTGGGGGGTGACCCCAGATGATGCCCCGCGCATGGCCGCGCTTATCGCGCAGGCGCTGCGCAGCAATGACGCAAGCG
>CBDTZA010000287.1:0-3582 GCA_965364785.1 uncultured Roseovarius sp.
AGAACATGAAGGTCGAGATCACCGGCAAGCTGCGCCCCGGTGTCACGGCCAAGGATATCACCCTGTCTGTGATCGGCGTGACCGGCACAGCGGGCGGCACCGGCTATGTGATTGAATATTGTGGCGAGGCGATTCGTGACCTTTCGATGGAAGGCCGCATGACCGTCTGCAACATGGCGATTGAGGGCGGCGCGCGCGCGGGCCTTATTGCGCCCGATGAAAAGACCTATGACTATTGCATGGGCCGCCCGCATGCCCCCAAGGGTGCGCAGTGGGAGGCCGCACTCGCCTGGTGGAAAACGCTTTATTCCGACCCGGACGCGCATTGGGACAAGGTGGTCACCCTCAAGGGCGAAGATATCGCGCCGGTGGTGACATGGGGTACCTCGCCCGAGGATGTGCTGCCGATCACCGCGAATGTGCCCTCGGCGTCGGATTTCACCGGCGGCAAGGTGGCCGCGGCACAGCGCAGCCTTGACTATATGGGCCTGACCCCCGGCACGCCTTTGCGCGAGGTCGAGATCGACACCGTCTTTATCGGGTCGTGCACCAATGGGCGGATTGAGGATCTGCGTGCAGCGGCGGCGATCCTGAAGGGCAAAAAGGTTAGGGACGGCATTCGCGCGATGATCGTGCCCGGCTCTGGCCTTGTACGCGCGCAAGCCGAGGAAGAAGGGCTGGCGGATATCTTTATCGAGGCCGGGTTTGAATGGCGTCTGGCGGGATGTTCGATGTGTCTGGCGATGAATCCGGACCAACTGTCACCGGGCGAACGCTGTGCGGCCACCTCGAACCGCAACTTTGAGGGCCGTCAGGGCCGCGGCGGACGCACGCATCTGATGTCACCCGCCATGGCGGCAGCAGCAGCTGTGACCGGCAAACTGACCGATGTGCGGGAGATGATGTAATGGAAAAGTTCGAAAAACTAAGCGGTATCGCCGCGCCGATGCCGATGATCAACATCGACACCGATATGATCATCCCCAAGCAGTTCCTGAAAACGATCAAGCGGTCGGGTTTGGGTGTGAACCTGTTTGACGAGATGCGCTATGACGATGATGGCAAGGAAATCCCTGATTTCGTACTCAACAAGCCGCAATACCGCGAGACGCAGATCCTGATCGCGGGCGACAACTTTGGCTGTGGCTCGTCGCGCGAACATGCGCCCTGGGCGATCAAGGATTTTGGCATCCGCTGTGTGATTGCGCCAAGCTTTGCCGACATCTTTCACAGCAACTGCTTCAAGAACGGCATCCTGCCCATCGCCCTGCCCCAAGAACAGGTCGATATCCTGATGAAAGAGGCCGAAAAAGGCGCCAACGCCCGGATCGAGGTGGATCTTGAGGCGCAGACCGTTTCGACCTCGGACGGCGAGGTGTTCGCCTTTGACGTGGACGCGTTCAAGAAGCATTGCCTTCTGGAAGGGTTGGATGACATCGACCTGACACTGGAAAAGGCAAGCTCGATTGACACATTCGAGGCCACCGCAGCACAGGCACGCCCCTGGGTTTAAGGCCCGGATACCGAAACACAATCACGCCGCGAGTGTTGCTCGCGGCGTTCCTGTTGGAAATGCCCTCTTGTGCCTCATCAAGGCCCACACACAAGATGCAGTATTTACATAGGCTTACGCCGCAATTTTGCCCCAAGTTTGATGTAATACTGCACCAGTTACACCCTCAATCGGCCCTAAATCTTACCTCTTATTAACCAAGCACTTGAGATGTTTTGTGAAAGTGGGCAAAAGTTGGGCAATATTGAGGCATACCGCCACAATGTGGTGGATCAAGTTGGAAAAAGAGCGCGGCATCGTATCGCGCCCGACCAAGTTGAAAGGGAACGGGCAGTGTTCTCACAAATACCCGGTGCGCTATCGCGTGCCATCCTGATCGCAATGATGGTGGCAACGCCCTCTTTGCTCGTGCCTTCAACAGGGCCCGACACGGCACAGATTGTGATCGTGCTATCGATCCTTGCCGCGTTCATGACCTTTATCGAATATTACGGTCGTTATCCCAGCATCATCGAGTTTCGTTTTGCCCCGCCGTTCAACCGGCTCAAGTTCTTTGCGCTGTCGGCCATTCTTATCATCCTGTCGATGATTTGCCGGGGGACAACCGACCCGACCGGCTGGACGGTATTGCTGACCAATATGGGCACGGCTCTTGGTGAGGCGGTTGACTTCCCCTATTCGCCGGTGCGCATGGTCGTGCTGATGATGCCGGCCGATGCCGATCAGGCGCTGGTTGATCTGGTGCGCACGACCTCGGGGATTTCCTATACCGTGTCGCTGATCATGATGTTCATCTTCCTCACGCTGGTGCGGCTATTGGGCTGGCCCTCGCGCAATGGGGCGTTCAATGTCTGGGTAAACCTGCCTTTGTTTGACCCGACCGGGGGTGGCGATGTGCTTTATCGGTTGCGTCGGGACGCCGGTCTTAACGTTGTGTTAGGATCTTTGCTGCCATTCTTGATCCCGGCGGCTGTTCGGGCGGCCTCGGACATGATTGATCCGATTTCGATCGCGAACCCGCAAACTCTTATCTGGACGATGACCGCATGGGCGTTTCTGCCGGCAAGCATGTTGATGCGAGGGATCGCCATGAGCCGGATCGCCGACATGATCGAGGAAAAGCGTCGCCGTGCCTATGCCGAAGACGATATCCTCGGCAAGGGTCTGCAACGCGCCTGATCCGTTCAGTTTTCACGATCTTGCTGGCGTTGATGGTTCTGGCGGGTCCGGCCATGGCCGAGACCCTGCGGGTGGCAAGCTGGAATGTCGGGCTTGATCGCAAGGGGCCTGGGCTGTTGCTGCGCGATATCCTGCGCGACGAGGACCCACAGATTGACGCGGTGGCACAGGTCGTGGCCAAGATACGCCCCGATATCCTTGTGTTGCAAAAACTTGATTACGACCTCGACCTGATCACCCTTGGTGCCCTGCGCGACCGGATCGCCAAAGACGGCTGGCAGTTCGAGCACCTGTTTGCACGCCGCCCCAATAGCGGGTTTGCCACCGGGCTTGATATGGATGGCGACGGACGCCTTGGCGGGCCCAATGATGCGCAGGGGTTTGGCTATTTTTGGGGACAGGCCGGCATGGCGATCCTGTCGCGCTATCCTATCGACACCGAGCCCGCCGAAGATTTCAGCACGCTGTTGTGGCGTGATCTGCCTGGCGCGATCCAGCCGGTGGTCGGGGGCGCGCCCTTTCCCTCGGCGAGCGCTGCCGCCGCGCAACGCCTGTCTTATGTGGGTCATTGGGTGGTGCCGGTGATCCTGCCGTCTGGTCCGCTGCACCTGATGGTGTTTCACGCGACACCGCCGGTTTTTGATGGGCCCGAGGATATCAACGGCAGGCGCAACCATGATGAAATCCGGTTCTGGCAGCTCTACCTTGATGGAGTGTTCGGCCCACCGCCCAAGGCGCGATTTGTCGTGATCGGCGACGCCAATCTTGACCCAGAGGATAGCGACGGGCGGCGCGTGGCAATCCGCAATTTGCTGGACGACCCGCGCCTTCAGGACCCGCGCCCGATGCGCGCCGGTCCGGTGCCCCCCCACCCCGTGCCCCCCGACCCC
>CBDTZA010000288.1:0-3577 GCA_965364785.1 uncultured Roseovarius sp.
GACGCCACCAACGCCTTTCCCAACGAGTTGTGGACCGAAATGGGCAATCTCGGCCTATTGGGTATCACCGTACCCGAGGAATTTGGCGGTGTCGGCATGTCCTACCTGGCGCATGTCATCGCGGTGGAAGAGATTGCACGCGCCTCGGCCTCTGTGTCGCTCAGCTATGGCGCGCATTCCAACCTTTGCGTCAATCAAATCAAGTTGAACGGCACGCCCGAGCAAAAGGC
This sequence comes from uncultured Roseovarius sp., assembly GCA_965364785.1. Taxonomy (GTDB): domain Bacteria; phylum Pseudomonadota; class Alphaproteobacteria; order Rhodobacterales; family Rhodobacteraceae; genus Roseovarius. The sequence continues at coordinate 231 of CBDTZA010000288.1, forward strand.
GAAATACCTGCCCGGTCTGGTGTCTGGCACCCATGTCGGCGCGCTTGCCATGTCAGAGGCAGGCGCGGGAAGCGACGTGGTGTCGATGAAGCTGCGCGCGCAAAAGCGCAACGATCACTTCAAGCTGAACGGCAGCAAATACTGGATCACCAACGGCCCGGATGCCGACACCCTTGTGGTCTATGCCAAGACCGATCCGGATGCCGGCAGCAAGGGCATCACCGCCTTTCTGATTGAGAAATCCATGACTGGCTTTTCCACTAGCCCGCATTTCGACAAGCTTGGCATGCGCGGCAGCAACACCGCTGAGCTGATCTTTGACGATGTCGAGGTGCCGTTTGAAAACATCCTTGGCGAAGAGGGCAAAGGCGTGCGCGTGTTGATGTCGGGCCTTGATTACGAGCGTGTCGTGCTGGCCGGGATCGGCACCGGCATCATGGCCGCCTGTCTGGATGAGATCATGCCGTATCTTGCGACACGCAAACAATTCGGCAAGCCGATTGGCAGCTTTCAACTGATGCAGGGCAAGATCGCCGATATGTACACTGCGATGAATTCGGCGCGCGCCTACGTCTATGAGGTTGCCAAGTCCTGTGACCGGGGCGATGTGACCCGTCAGGATGCCGCCGCCTGCTGTCTTTATGCCTCTGAAGAGGCGATGAAACAGGCCCATCAGGCGGTGCAGGCGATGGGCGGCGCAGGGTTCCTGAACGACTCGCCCGTTGCACGCCTGTTCCGCGATGCCAAGCTGATGGAAATCGGGGCCGGCACCTCTGAAATCCGCCGCATGCTGATTGGTCGTGAGTTGATGGGGGCGATGGCGTGAAACGCCTGATTGCGGCCCTCATGGTTTTGCCCGCGCCTGTGATGGCGCAGAACCTCGTGTTCAACATCGCGCCGGTCGAGGCCTGCATTCGCGTGGGCGGAGGCGAAAGCTGTGCGGGCAAGGCCGCCGAGCACTGCATGATGGCAACGCCTGGTGGTGGTACGACTGCTGGGATGAGCGGGTGCAGCCACAAAGAAGCGACCTATTGGGATGGTTGGCTCAACACCATCTATCAGCAACTTTTTGCGACCTTGGCGGCGCAGGATGCGCAAGCCCCATCTTATGCGCCGAAACAAGCCGACGCGTTGCGCGATATGCAGCGGGCATGGATCGGATTTCGCGATGCAAAATGCGCCTACGAGGCCTCGCAATGGGGCGGTGGCACCGGGGCGGGGCCAGCGTCAGTGAGCTGTCATCTGCATGAAACTGCGCGGCAGATGCTCTATCTCCAGTCGAGCCAAATGGGCAACTGACGTTATGCCGCGCTGGATGTTCTCTGTGCCCGTGATGGCCCTAGCGGCGGCGGTGGCCGGGATCGGCCTTATGCTGGGCGGGCGTTTTGTGGGCACGACCGAGACCGTGGTGATCGAACGCTATGCCACGCGCTATCTGGCCGAGGCGGGCGCGGGGGCTGTGCGCTCTGACTGTGCGGCGCGCCCGGCGCAAAGCGAGGGGCTTTGGCTGGTGGTGGCCTGCGATCTGCACGGCGGTGCGCGATTTGAGTATTTCGTCGATGCCTATGGCCGCCTTGCCCATGCCAATCGTTTGGAGGATCGCCTGTGACCGAGATGCGACCAACCCTGCGTCAGGTGCCTTACCGGGCGCTATATGACGGCTTTGCCTGGGACATCCCGGCGCGTTTTAATATGGCGGTGCAGGTCTGTGATGACTGGGCCGAGGCCGCGCCCGGACGGGTGGCGATTGTGGATCTCTCGGGCGAGGGCCCGCGCGATGTGACTTATGGCCAGTTGCGCAATATGGCCGACCGGCTGGCGCTCGCGCTTGTGGCGCGCGGTGTGGGGCGCGGCGACCGGGTGGGCGTGCTGCGTTCGCAGGGGGCATGGTGCGCCGCAGCCCATGTCGCAATCTGGAAAATCGGCGCGATTTCAATACCTTTGTTCAAACTCTTCAAGCATGACGCCCTTTTAAGCCGGGTTGGCGATGCCGGGGCCAGGGTGATTGTCACCGACGGTGAAGGGGTCGGCCTTTTGGCCGGTCTGGCGCAGGTCGAGGCCCTGGTGCCCGAAGACTGCGCGCTGCCCGAAGGGCGCTTTGACACGGTTGAAACTGGCGCAGAGGACCCCGCCGTTCTGATCTATACCAGCGGCACCACCGGCGCCCCCAAGGGCGCGTTGCATGCACATCGCGTTCTGACCGGGCATTTGCCGGGGGTCGAGATCAGTCATGATTTCCTGGGCCAGCCCGGTGATTGTCTGTGGACGCCCGCCGACTGGGCCTGGATCGGGGGCCTGTTTGATGTGCTGATGCCGGGGCTGGCGATTGGCGTGCCGGTTGTGGCGGCGCGCATGGTCAAATTCGGCCCCGAAGACTGCATCAGGATCATCCGGGAAGGCCATGTAAAAAATGTATTTTTCCCACCAACGGCCCTGCGGCTTTTGAAGGCGCAGGACAGCCATATTACGGGCCTGCGCAGCGTGGCCAGCGGCGGAGAACCCTTGGGCGCCGAGATGCTTGATTGGGGGCGGCGGGCCTTTGGCCTGACGATCAACGAGTTTTACGGCCAGACCGAGTGCAACATGGTGGCCAGCTCCTGCGGCGCCCTTTTTAACCCCAAGCCAGGCTGCCTCGGGAAGGCGGTGCCGGGGCATGACCTGGCGGTTCTGGATGAAAACGACCAGCCGACAGAGGCCGAGGGTGATGTCGCTATCAGGCGAGGATCAGCCTCTATGATGCTGGAATACTGGAATAAACCGGAACAGACCGCCGAGAAATTCCATGGCGACTGGATGCTGACCGGCGACCGGGGCATCTGGGAAGGTGATTATCTGCGCTTTGTCGGACGCGAGGATGATGTGATCACCAGCGCCGGCTATCGGATTGGCCCGGCCGAGATCGAGGATTGCCTGCTTACCCATGACGCAGTTGCAACGGTCGGTGTGGTGGGCAAGCCGGACCCGGTCAGAACCGAGATCGTCAAGGCCTATGTGGTGCTGCGCGCAGGCGTGGAACCGTCCGAGGGTCTGGCGAAAGAGTTGCAGGATTTTGTCAAGGAACGGCTGGCAAGATATTCATATCCAAGGGAAATTACATTCCTTGAGGTTCTACCGATGACGGTGACGGGCAAGGTGATCCGGCGAGAGTTGAAGGCGCTCGCGGCAGCGGAGACGCCCGCATGAGAGCTTTTCGAAACAACAAAGGGGCCGATCAGATGACCGGCCCCTGGAACTTGCATCCTGAAGAGATATCAGAATTTGTGTACGTAGGCGACGCCAAAGACCCAAGGGTCAAGCTTGACCGAGCCTGCGGACACGCCGCCGATTGTGGCGTCAGTGTCGATGTC
>CBDTZA010000289.1:0-3573 GCA_965364785.1 uncultured Roseovarius sp.
TCCCCCCCTTTGCCCGGTTGTTCAGGTCCGGGTCGCCTGTTTTTCCTGTGGATGCAGGCCCCGGATAAACCGGAGCCCGCCAATTTCAAAGTCGCAAAGGGGGCTTAGCCTAGAACCCGGTCACGCTGTGCCGTGTAGACGCCATCGGATTTCTTGATCCAGCCCGAGGACGATTTCAGCGAGGTGGCATAGCTGTCATAGACGCGCTTATAAAGCTCGTCGCCCATGTTTTCCTGATGCACCTCGTTAGAGGCTTTGCCGAAAGCATCCCAGACGCTGTCGGGGAATTCCAGGGTTTTCACGCCGCTCGATTGCAGACGCTGAAGCGCTGCACCGTTGTTCGACAGGAACTGTGCCAGGTTCCACTGATGCGATTCGGCACAGCCGATTTCGACCATTTTCTGCTGCGCGGGTGTCAGGCTTTCAAAGACCTCACGGTTCATACCAACCGACAGGCCAGCGCCCGGCTCGTGGAAGCCGGCGGTGTAATAGAACTTGGTGATTTCCTGAAAGCCGGCCTTTTCATCCGCCCAGGGGCCAATCCACTCGGTGCCGTCAATCGCACCGGAGGCAAGCGCCTGATAGACTTCGGCGCCAGGGATGTTCTGAACGCTGGCGCCCAGTTTACCAAGGGCTTTGCCGCCAAGACCGGGCATCCGGAACTTGAGACCGTTGAAATCTTCGGGACCGTTGATTTCCTTGGAGAACCAGCCCCCCGCCTGCGCGCCGGTATTGCCCGCGAGAAAGGATTTCAGACCAAAGATCTGGCCCAGCTCATCGTGGAACGCGGCCCCGCCGTCATGGTAATACCAGTTCACCAGTTCCTGCGCGGTCATCCCGAAGGGCACCGAGGTGAAGAAGGCATAGGACGGGTGCTGACCCACGAAATAATAGTCAGCGCCGTGGTACATATCGGCCTGACCGGCGGTCACAGCGTCAAACACCTCGAATGCGCCAACCAGTTCGCCGGCGCCTTTGACTTCGATGGTCAGCTCGCCATCGGCCATGCCGTTGATATTGTCGGCAACGCGCTGTGCGGCGTCAAACACGCCTGCAAGGCCACGGCCCCATGTGGTAACCATGGTCAGCGTGCGCTTGCCCTGGGCATAAAGCGGTGCGGCCAGTGCAGATGTAGCAACTGCGGCGCTGCCACCAAGAGCGGTATTTTTCAGAAAAGAACGACGATCCATATGGTTTTTTCCTCCCCATTATATTGATGCTCAGGGCATTCTAAGGCCCCGCGCGGATCACTTGAAGTCCGGCGACCCTAGAGGCGCATGTTCAATGAGAGAATACCGAATACTGCGTATATAGCGCAATTAGACTAGAATATTTGGCGTGCAATGCTCTCTGCGCGCGCGGCTTTGTGATCCGATCCCGGACGGCTTGGCGCATATTGCGCTTGAAGAGGTCAAGCGGCGGGTGTTGAGTTGCACCATGAAACCCAAAATTCTAAGCACCCTGCCCGGCTATACTGTCGGATTGTTTCGGGCCGACCTTTTCGCCGGCATCAGCGTCGCCATGGTGGCGCTGCCGCTCAGCATTGCCATCGCCATCGCCTCGGGGGCAGAGCCCGGCGCGGGGCTGATCACGGCGATCATCGGCGGGTTCCTGATTTCGGTTCTCGGCGGAAGCCGGGTTCAGATCGGCGGGCCGACCGGGGCATTCATTGTGGTTGTCTACGGCGTGATTGCCGATTTCGGCTATGACGGGCTTGTTCTGGCGACGCTGATGGCCGGCGTAATCCTGATCATCGCGGGCTATCTGCGGGCGGGAAGCCTTGTGCGCCATATCCCCGAGGCGGTGATCAACGGCTTTACCATTGGCATTGCCATTGTCATCGCCACCAGCCAGCTGCGCGATCTGTTCGGCCTTGAGACCGGCAACCTGCCCGGCGAATTTCTGGAAAAAGTCGCCGCACTCTGGGACGCGCGCGCATCCTTCAACGGCATGGCGCTATTGATCGGGCTGGTGACGATGGTCCTGATTGTGACCCTGCGCCGCGCAGCACCGCGCTATCCGGGGCTGATCGTTGCGGTCGGGGCAACCTCGGCGGCGGTGGCGGTCTGGATGCTGCCGGTCGATACGCTTTACTCGCGCTTTGGCGCACTGCCCAGCACATTGCCCCTGCCGCAGCTGCCGCAGATAAGTTTTGAGCGCATCATCACGCTGTTGCCCTCGGCGTTGGTGATTGCCTTTCTGGCCGGGGTGGAATCGCTTTTGTCGGCGGCCGTGGCCGACCGGATGATCGGCGGGCGCTATCGCCCCAATGCCGAGGTGCTGGCCAATGGCATCGCCAATATCGGCTCGGCGCTGTTTGGCGGGATGCCTGCGACCGGGGCAATCGCGCGCACCGCGACCAATGTGCGCGCCGGCGGCAAGACCCCGGTGGCGGGGATGATCCATGCGCTGACCATTCTATCAGTGATGCTTTTGATGGCACCGCTTGCGGGCTATTTCGCGATGCCGGCGCTGGCAGGCCTGTTGCTTTTGACCGCCTGGACCATGAGCGAGCCGCATAAATGGCGCGGCTATATGGCCGGCGCGACATCGGACAAGGTTTTGCTTGTTCTGACGCTGGTTCTGACGGTGCTGGCCGATCTGACGGTGGCAATTGGGGTTGGGGTGGCGCTTGGGCTTGCGCTACGGCTGCGCAAGCGTGACGTTCCCGAGGCGAACTGGACACCGCCCGACGTCTGAGGGGTTGAAACGCTGGATATCGCGGCGGTTTCGACGTATCGCTCTGCCATGAAACGCGTGTTCACCTCTTTTCGGCTCAATTATGGGCAAAAGCTTTTCCTGATCGCGACGCTGCCGCTGATCCTGACGGCGGTGGCGATTTCGGTGGTTGTGACGCTGCAATCGCGCCAACTCGCCGAGCGCGAGATTGAAACGCTTGAGGCCCAGCTGATCGAGGCCAAGCGCGCCGAACTCAGGAATTACCTGTCGATCGCGCGCACCGCCTTCGTGAACATTTATGGCCGCGCCGCACCCGATGACGAGGCCGCGATGCTTCAGGTCAGCCAGATTCTGGCGGGCATGCTTTATGGGCAGGATGGCTATTTCTTTGTGTTCGATTATGACGGCAACAACCTTGTCAGCCCGCGCAACACCGATCTGATCGGGCGCAACTGGACCGGGCTTGAAGACTCCAGCGGCGCGCCGATCACTGATGAGATTATCCGGCTGGCGCGTTCTGGCGGAGGCTATCACAGCTATGAATGGCGCAAACCCAGCACCGGCGAGCGCGCCCGCATGGTCACCTATGTGATCGGCCTGCAGGATTGGCGGTGGGCGGTGGGCACCGGCGTGTTCATCGACGATGTGGTCGCGGCGGTTTCGGCCTCGCGCGAAAAGGTCGAGGACCGCGTGCAAAAGACCTTTCTTTATATCGGCGCGGCGATGCTGGCGGCGCTGTTGCTTGTCTTCGTGTCGGGGTTGTTCATCAATATCCGCGAACGCCGTCTGGCGGATGCCAAGCTCAAAAAGCTGACCCAGCGGGTGTTTGATGCCCAGGAAGAAGAACGCGGCCGCGTGGCGCGCGAACTCCATGACGGGATCAGCCAGATCCTT
>CBDTZA010000290.1:0-3548 GCA_965364785.1 uncultured Roseovarius sp.
GGATGTGCGCGCGCTGTTGCTTGCCGGGGCCGAAAAGGTCGGCTTCAATTCCGCCGCTGTGGCCGATCCCGACGTGGTCGCGCGCGCCGCTGATCAATTCGGCAGCCAATGCATCGTTGTCGCCATCGACGCCAAGACCGTCGCCCCCGGTAAATGGGAAATCTTCACCCATGGCGGGCGCAAATCCACCGGCATTGATGCGGTCGAGTTTGCGCGGCTTGTGGCCTCGAAGGGGGCCGGCGAAATCCTGCTGACCTCAATGGACCGCGATGGCACCAAGCAAGGCTTCAACCTCGCCCTGACCCGCGCGATCTCGGATGCGGTTGATATTCCGGTGATTGCCTCGGGCGGTGTCGGCACCCTTGATCACTTGGTCGAAGGCGTGACCCTTGGGGGTGCGTCTGCGGTGCTGGCGGCCTCGATCTTTCACTTTGGCACCTTCACCATTGCTCAGGCCAAGGCGCATATGGCCGCCGCAGGCATCCCGATCAGGATTGGCGCATGACCCTCGACGACCTTGCCAAAACCATCGCCGCGCGCGCCGCCGCCAATCCCGATGACAGCTGGACCGCTAAACTTCTGGCCAAGGGCCCCGAGAAATGCGCCGAGAAATTCGGCGAAGAGGCGGTTGAGGCGATCATCGAGGCGGTTAAAGGCGACAAGGCGGGTCTTACATCCGAGGCCGCCGATGTGCTCTTCCATCTGTTGGTGATGCTGCAATCGCGCGAGGTCGCCCTCGCTGATGTGATGGCCGAACTCGCGCGCCGCCAGGGCACCTCTGGCATCGCCGAAAAAACCTCTCGTCCCAAGGGATAACCATGATCCGCCATATCGTTTTCTTCAGCGCCGCCAATCCCGATCAGGTGGACGAAATCCATGACGGCCTGATGATGCTGGCCGAGATTCCGCATTCGCAGCACTTCGAGGTGGGTCGCAACCTGCAAAGCGATCCCATCGCCGGTGACCGGGTTGATCTGGTGGTCTATGCGGAATTTGACGACGACGCCGCGATAGCCGCCTACAAGGCGCATCCGATCTATAGCGCCTGCATCGCCCGCGTCCGCCCCCTGCGCGAATTGCGCATCGCTGCGGATTTCAAGGCAAGCTGACCCCGGTTTCTTCCCACCTGTTTCTTCTGGCCAAAAATATCCCGGGGGAGTCGCCCCTTGCGGGCGACGGGGGCAGCGCCCCCTCTTAAAGCTTCGAAGAAATCACGCCGGTATTGAACCCACCCATGCGCAATTCACCGAATAGCCGCTGATATTCGATCTTGGGACAGCGATCCATCACCACATCAACGCCCCTTGCCCGAGCGACTTTGGCCGCCTCGGCATGCTCAACACCAATCTGCATCCAGATCGTCTTGAGACCCGGAAAGGCAGCTAGCGCTGCGTCCACGATTGGCAGCACATGTTCGGAGCGACGGAAGATATCGATCATGTCGACATCACCTTCAATATCAGAAAGCTGTGCCACCACGGTCTCGCCAAACAGAACTTCACCCACATGGCCCGGATTGACCGGCACCACCTGATATTTCTTAAGGCTCAGGTATCGCGCCACATAATAGCTTGGGCGCACCGGGTTCATCGACACGCCCACAACCGCCACGCGCCGCGTGCGGGTCAGGATCTCGCGCAGATGGGAATCGCTGTAAGTCTCGCTCATGTCGCGCACTCAATCATGAAACCGCACCAGAAAAAAGCGCCCAAGCCAAAGCCTGGGCGCCAGTCGCGGAACGAGGGACAGTGAAATGAAGCGTTGAGGTTCCAGGTCAGCGCTTCTGGTACTTAATCTAGGTACGAATCCGACAATAAAAAGGGGTTGTAATATACCTGTGAACGCCGCGTTAACAGGGGTTGCGCCAGAGGCATACCAGATCAGTCAAAAATATCCTCGACCACATCCCAGATGTCTTCCAGCATCCGCCGCCCGAACGCCTTGCGCGGCTTGCGGGTCTTGCGCACAGGGCGCACAGGGGTAGGCCGAGGGCCGCGCGGGTGCTGCAATAACTGCATGTGGCAATTTTTGGTGTCATGGCCCTGATATCGGGCAGACGCGGCGAATTTCCAACCCCAGCGGGGCAAAACTTTCGCGCCCGCGCGCGATGCGTGCTATGGTTGTGCCATTCAAAGCACAAGGATTTAAGCCGATGACTGACATGCCGGACGCCCCCCCGCCGCCGCAACCGCAAAGCGCTCCGCCAAGCCTTCAGGATCTGCCATTTGACGTCGATCTGCGCAAACTGAACCTTGGCGTGGGCTATGTCGCCCTGCTTTTGCCGGTGTCTCTGGCGCTTGTGACAATCCTGACCAATACCTGTTTCAACGCCTCGATCAGCCATTATTATTATAGCCGCTTAGGTGGCGATATCCTTGTCGGCGCGCTTAGTTTCATCGGGTTGTTGCTGATGTTCTTTTACGGCTTTCGCACCACCAACCGCGTGGGCTGTCTTGGCTATCACAAGATCGACATCGTGTTCTTGAAACTTGCGGGCCTTGCCGGGGTTCTGGTGGCGTTTTCGCCCACCACCGGCTCGGGCTGTGCCTATGACGGCGCCGAGGTGGCGCGGGTGTTCCTGACCGGGGCACAAGGGTCTGAGGGGTTTCACCCGCCTGGCGGCACCGTTACGGGGACGATTTCCTATGATTTCTGGGCCAGCTTTCCAATGTTCGGCAGCCCCGAGAACGTGCCCACCCTGCTCAAGGCGCTGCATTTTGGCGCGGCGGGGGTGATGTTCTCCATCCTTGGCTATTTCTCATATTTCGTCTTCACCCGCGAGAATTCACTCGCCGCGCGCGCGCCTGGCAATCGCAAGGACCGGCGCAACCTTTGGTACCGCGCCCTTGGCCGGGTGATCTTTGCCGTTGTCGGCGTGCTGGCGATCAAGGCCGCGCTTCTGGGGCTTGTCCTGCCCGCAGCGATGGCCGGCTTCATCGCCGCCCTTTGGGACAGCCTGCGCCTGACGTTCATCTGCGAAAGCCTCGGCCTGATCAGCTTTGGCTTTAGCTGGATGATCAAGGGCCGCTTTATCTATGCTTTTGAGGATGCCGCCGCCATGCCTCAGGGGCGCGCGGCATAAAGCGCCACGGCCGCCGCGTTTGACACATTGAGCGAGCCGAAATCGCTGGCAAAATCGATCCGCACAAGCGCGTCAACGCTTTCGCGGGTCTTTTGGCGAAGCCCCGGCCCCTCGGCCCCAAGCACAAGCGCGACGGGCCGGTCGCGACGCCCCTCGACGGCGGCCTCGATGGTGGTTTCGGCCTCGCCCGCGAGGCCAAGCACGACATAGCCCATGCCCTGAAGCTCGGTGATCGCATCGGCCAGATTACGCACCCGCAGATAGGGCTGACGCTCAAGCGCGCCGCTGGCGGTCTTGGCCAAGGCGCCGGTTTCAGGCGCGGCGTGATGGCGCGGCGCAATCACGGCGCGCGCACCAAACACCTCGGCAGAGCGCAGGATCGCGCCCACGTTATGCGGATCGGTCACCCGGTCCAGCAGCACCACACGCGGCGCGCTTACCCCGTCACCAAGACAGACCTCTGCGA
>CBDTZA010000291.1:0-3533 GCA_965364785.1 uncultured Roseovarius sp.
CAGGCAAGGAACGCCTTTTGCGGGGCCGTCAGGCGCGGGCGGCCGGATGCGGCCCAGAAGGCGCGCCAATCAGCCTCTAGCGCATAAACATCCCATCCCGGGGCAAGCGCCCGGGCAGCCTCCAGCGTCTCAGGGGTCAGCACAGGTGCTGCCCGGGCTGGCCTCTCGACCACCGCATCACGCAAGGAAAAGCGGATCATGTCGCCGGGTTCCTCTTCCATCTCGTAATCAGGCAGATGGCCCGCCGTGATCATATCGCGCAACATCTTGCGAAAGACGCGGCGCGGACTGGCCGAGCCCGATTTCTTCAAAAGCAGATCGACCGAGACCCGCCAGCTTTCCTGCCGTCCGCAATGTTTGCGCGCAATTTCATAGATCCGCCGCTCCATCGGTTTTCTGAGACGGAAATAATCACGGCTGAGGGTGAGGACCGATTTTGCCATCACAGCCCGAAACAGCCATTCCGAGAGCGTCACCGCGACGCTGACCATGCGGCCACCTCTTGCATGGCGCACGATCTCCCAGGACTCGATCAGGCCGAAACCGGTCGTCACCTCATGTGCCCCGGTTTCCATATTGGTGGTAATGCGGGTGCCGGCGAGCCGCTCAAACGCCTCCTTGAGGCGCCGGTAGGCATCGCCCGAGGTTTCGCGATTGGTGGCAATCAACAAATCATGGGCGCGCAGATGCAACCGGCGGCTGACGACCTTGCCGGCATTCAGCCCCGCCATCAGCTGGCTGATACAATAGATCAAGATATCCTTGTCGTGGATCGTGGCGAGGCCTTTGACCGACGGTGTCACCTCGATCTCCACATCATTATGGGCATAGCGCAGGATGCGCCGGTCGGGTCGGGTCGAGAGCGAAAAGATCGGATGCTCCATCGTCGCCATGTCATCTTTGGGAATGGCATCGAACACATCGCACAGGAAGAAATCCCCCTGACGGTGGCGATCAGGCAAAAGAGGCCCTGCATTGGCGATGGATCTGCTCACTGCCGCGACTCACGTTTATCGTGGTTTTGTTAACACCCACCCTAGAGTTATCCACAGGAGCCGTCCAGCAAAGCCATCGGGGGTTTGGAGTCACATGGACGGGGGTTCAGAGTCGCTTTATCGGGGGTTTGGAATCGCGTGGCCGATCTGAAACACCCAAAAGCCCAGTAAAAATAAGACGTTGCCAAAAGGCCTGAAGCGCTTAACACATATATAACACATCTCTAACACTTCAGGTTTTTTCACAATTAGCGAAAACCCTGGCCTTACCCCCTGCATTTGCTCAGAAATCGCGCGTGATCTGCTGCTTTTCCTTTCATGTCATACGTTTTCGCGTATATTGAAGAAAACACAGCACATGGGGCTGCTGATATGGCAAAAGACGGTGGGGCTCTGCCTCCTTATTTCAACATTGATCCTGATACGGCTCTGGCCGAACTTGATGCACCCCTTTCTACCAGCGGCTTCGCGCAGATTGCGCAGGCCTGCGCGCAGGGGCGGTCTGATCTCACCTCACGCGGAATGAATGAGGATGGCCATAAAACCCTGCGTCACTTCTCCACCTGGGAAATCACCCGCTATTTGATCCCGGTGGCCCAAGCCCATTTCCGCCGCGTGCTGAAACTCAACCCTGATTTGCCGCAAGGTCGATCCGAGACCGAAACCGGCGCCAAATGGTTTACCCTGGACGAGGTGTTGCGCCTGAGGGGCCATTTTGCCTCAGAGGGTTCCAAGACCAAGGAATACCGCCCCTACCGCCCTGAGGGGCTGGAGGCGAAGCTGGTGGCGGTGGCAAATTTCAAAGGCGGGGTTGGCAAGACCTCTACCGCAGCGCATCTGGCGATGTCGGCGGCTTTGGATGGCTACAAGGTGTTGGTGATTGATCTCGACAGTCAAGGCTCGATGACCTCGATCTTTGGCGGTAAGGTAGAGGATGAATGGCAGACGGTCTTTCCGCTGTTGGCGCGCCACTATGCGGGCTATCTGCGCGGCGAGAACCAGCGCCGGATGGATCGCAATGAGGCCCCCCACCCCCTTGATGAGACCCTGTCTGAAGCGCTTGATGTCAAAGCGAGCGACATCATTCAAAGCACTCATTGGCCCAATATCGACCTCATTGGGGCGCAACTCAATCTCTACTGGGCTGAGTTCCAGATACCGGTCTGGCGTATGGCCGGGCGCGGTTGGAAGCTGTGGGATGCGTTGACCGAGACCTTGCAGGCTGACGGGGTGTTGGACAATTACGATCTCATCTTCATCGACACGCCCCCAGCCCTTGGCTACCTGACCATCAATGGGCTGGCAGCGGCGGATATTTTGCTGGTGCCGCTTGGTGCCTCGTTCCTCGAATTCGACAGCACCGGGCGCTTCTTCGACATGCTGCATTCGACCTTCGCCTCCATCGAGGACGGCGAGAATATGGCGGCGCGCGCGCTTGGTCGCGATGAGATGGCGTTTCAATGGGATGCGGTCCGCGCTGTGATCACAAGGTACGATGACAGCCAACAAGCGGAACTTGGGGCCCTGATGCAAGCCTATCTGGGTCGGACCCTGTCCCCGCATCGGCAAGGCTTCACGGCTCTGATCGGTCAGGCGGGTGAACAAGTCTCGGGTATCTACGAGGCTGATTACCGAGATTTCAACCGCGAGACGTATGCCCGTGGTCGCGAGACATTCGACGCCACCTATGCCGCCTTCAAACGACTGCTTTTGGGTATTTGGCGCCGTGAGGAACTGGCGGCAGAGAAGGTCAAGGCGAATAGCGCCTGAGAAAAAAATGATCTCTAACAGGCTGGTTAGGGACTAAACTTAAGGGAAAGCATCATGGCAAAACGCAAACGCTTAACCCCGGCTCGGATTGGGTTTTGGGACGATGAAGCCCCCACTACCACACCGCCGATTGCGCATGTTGCGGGTGATGCCTCCACCGTTTCGGCATTGGAAGAGGTCACCGCGGAGTTGACCCGCGCCCGCGCTGAAGGCCGCCTCATCCAATCCCTACCGCTCGATAGCATCGACGAAGGGTATCTGGTGCGCGACCGGATCCTTGCCGATGACGATGACCTCAAAGCCCTGATTGACAGTATGCGCGCCCGTGGCCAGCAGACCCCGATTGAGGTCGTGGCGCTGGATAATGGACGCTATGGTTTGATCTCTGGCTGGCGCCGCTTGGCAGCTTTACGCAAGCTATACATCGAGACCGGAAAAGACCACTTTTCCCTTATTCAGGCTCTGTTACGGACGCCTGAGACCGCGTCTGATGCCTATATCGCGATGGTTGAAGAAAACGAAATCCGGGTCGGCCTTACCTATTTTGAACGCGCCCGGATTGCGTTGAAGGCTGTCGAGCAGGGCGTTTTTGCTGATCGGCGCGCGGCCCTTCAGGGGCTCTTTGGCGCGGCTTCTCGTGCCAGGCGTTCCAAGATCGGTAGTTTTATGCCGGTCGTCGCGGCCCTTGACGGTGCCTTGCGCTTTCCTGCGGCACTGACGGAGCGACTTGGGTTGCGGCTGGCGAAGGCTATGGAAGGGTCTGAAAGC
>CBDTZA010000292.1:0-3528 GCA_965364785.1 uncultured Roseovarius sp.
ATTTCGCTTAACAAGTTCTCCAAAGACCGGTTCCTGAATGTTGGCCCGCTCAAGCCCGAGAACGAACAGTTGCTCGACATTACCCAGGATGACATGCCGGTGGTGCATGACGGTCCAACCTTTGCCGAACCGCATGATTGCGTCATCGTGCGGCGCGATATCGTCAATCCGGTCTCGGTCTGGAGCCGCGACGACCCGATGTGGGAAGAGGCCCGCCAACAGGCCGCCGCCGATGGTGTCGTGCTTGAGGACGGCGCCGATGAACCGATCCGGGACGGCAACAAGGTGCGCGTCTACATGTGGTCGCAGGCGCCGATGTTCAGCCTTGAAAAGTTCACGGTCAAACAGGGGGATGAGGTGACGATCTATGTCACAAACCTTGATGATGTGGATGACGTCACCCATGGTCTGACCCTGTCGAACCACGGCGTCGCGATGGAGATCGGGCCGCAGGCCACTGCTTCGGTCACCTTCACCGCCGACCGTCCCGGTGTTCACTGGTTCTATTGCCAGTGGTTCTGCCATGCGCTGCACATGGAAATGCGCGGCCGCATGCTGGTTGAGCCTCGGAGCGTCTGAGGAGATGCAACGCCTCGTTTCCCTTCTGGTGCTCTGCCTTTTGCTGCCCGGCCTTGCCGTGGCGCAGGGGCGCGATGTGCCAGCTGGGGGCGGGGCGCTGGCCCAAGCCATTAAAATCGCCGAGGCGGGGGAGACCCTCCGCCTCGGCCCCGGTCGCCATGTGGGCGGCTTCGAGCTATCTCGCCCCCTGACGCTTGAGTGCCTGGACGGCGCGCAGATAGACGCAGGCGGGCAGGGGTCGGTCCTGATACTCACCGCACCCGATATAACAATCCGGGGCTGCCTGATCACCGGATCCGGCAGCGATCATGAAACCCTCGATAGCGGCATTCGCCTGCTCAAGGGGGCGGACGGCGCGCGGATTATCCGCAACCACCTGACCGGCAACCTTTACGGCGTCGATATCCACGGGGCCCGCAAGGCGCTTGTCGCCGACAACGTGATCGAGGGGAGACAAGACCACCGGATCAATGATCGTGGCAATGGTGTCTATGTCTGGAACGCACGAGGGTCAAATGTGGTGGGCAACGATATCCGCTGGGGTCGTGATGGCATCTTCGTCAATACCTCGCACTCCAACGCCTTTGTCGGCAACCGCTTTCGCGACCTGCGCTTTGCGGTGCATTTTATGTATGCCAATAAATCCGAGGTCACGGGCAATCTTTCAATCGGCAACCACCTTGGCTATGCCGTGATGTTTTCCAAAGGTCTCAGGCTTTTGAACAACGTCTCGTTGGGCGACGCCCAGCATGGCATCATGCTGAATTACACCAACAGTTCCGAGGTGCGCGGCAACCTTATTAAGAACGGCGGCGACCGCTGCCTGTTCATCTATAATGCCCACAAGAACGCAATTACCGGCAACCGGTTCGAGCGGTGCAGCATCGGCGTGCATTTCACCGCCGGGTCCGAGCGCAACGCGATCAGCGGCAACGCCTTTGTCGGCAACCGGACACAGGTGAAATACGTCGGCTCCACATGGCTGGACTGGAGCGATGGCGGCATCGGCAACTACTGGTCCGATTTCGCCGCTTATGACCTCAACGGCGACGGGCGTGCCGACACACCCTATCGCCCCAACGACAGCATGGATCATATCCTCTGGACCCAGCCATCGGCCCGTCTGTTGTTGGGTTCGCCAGCCGTTCAGCTTGTGAAATGGGCGCAATCGGCGTTTCCGGCGCTGTTGCCGGGGGGGGTGATCGACATGGCCCCGCTGATGCAGCCGGTCGATATTGCGATACCAGATTGGACGGCCCGGCATGACGGATAACACGCACGCCCTCACGGTCTCGGCCCTGACCAAGACCTATGGTCAGGCCGAGGTTCTGGGCGGTATCGACCTCAACGTCGCTGCCGGGGAACGTGTCGCGCTTCTGGGCCACAACGGCGCGGGCAAATCCACCCTGATCAAGCTGGTTCTGGGGCTGATCCGGCCCACAGGCGGCACGATCAATGTGGCCGGTCACACCCCCGGCAGCATGGCCGCGCGCAGCGCCACCGCCTATCTGCCCGAGCAGGTGGCCTTTCACAAATCCCTGACGGGGCGCGAACAGCTGACCACCTTTGCCCGGCTGGCGGGCGAGCATCCCAAAATCGTCGCCCTCCTGCTGGACCGCGTCGGTCTGGCCGAGGCCGCTGACCGCCGTATCGGCACATGGTCCAAGGGCATGCGGCAACGTCTTGGCCTGGCACAGGCCCTTCTGGGGCGCCGTCGCGTCGCCCTGCTTGATGAACCGACCAGCGGGCTTGACCCGATATCGCGGCACGACCTTTACGCCGTGATTGCGGAAATGGCGGCAGGCGGCACCGCCGTTCTGATCGCCAGCCACGCCCTGACCGAGCTTGAGGCCCGCACCGACCGGATCGCGATCATGCGCAAGGGCCGACTGGTGGCCGATGACACGTTGTCGGGCCTCAGCCGTCAGGCGGGTCTGCCCACCCGCATCCGCCTGACCGCACGCGACGGGGCGGCGGACCGCGTTCATGCCGAACTGGGCGGCGCCCGTATCAATGGCTGCGCGGTTGAACTCAACTGCACCACCGATCAGAAGATGGCCCAGCTTGCGCGCATCTCGGGGCTGGGCGATGCCGTCCGCGATATCGAGATGTCGCCGCCGAGCCTGGAAGACATCTACCGTCACTATTGTGGGGAGACCCGCCAATGATCCGCCGTATCCTTGCCATCGCCATCGCCGAGTTCCGCATTCAGCAGCGTAACCGCTGGCTAGTCTCGGCCACGTCGCTGATGACCCTGTTCGCGCTGGCGCTGACCTTTGCCGGATCGGCCCCCACGGGTACGCTTGGGGTGGATTTGCTGACCGTTTCGGTGGCCTCGATGACGACGCTGGCGGCCTATCTGGCCCCGTTTCTGGCGCTGATGATCGCGTTTGATGCCATCGCGGGCGAGGCCGAGCGCGGCACGCTCGGGCTGGTGCTGACCTATCCGCTTAGTCGGGGCGAGATGCTGCTGGGCAAATTCGCGGCCCATCTTTTGGTCCTGACCATCGCCATCGCGCTGGGCCTTGCCTCGGCCGGTGTCGCGGCAGCACTTGCCGGGGGAGCCGGGTCTGAGAGCCTGCTGGCGCTTGCTCGCCTCATCGCCACGGCGATCCTGCTGGGGGCGTGTTTTCTGGCGCTTGGCTATGCTGCCTCGGCCCTCTCTGGCAGTGTTGCGGGTGCTGCGGGGCTTGCCGTGGGCCTCTGGCTGGTGTTGGTGGTGCTCTATGATCTGGGGCTTCTGGGCGCGCTGGTCTTTGATGATGGCGGCGCGTTCACCAGCCATGTCTTTCCCTGGCTTCTGGCCGCCAACCCGGCGGATGCGTTCCGCCTGTGGAACGTCGCAGGTTCGCAACAGGTGGCGCTGGTGTCGGGCATGGCCGGGGCTGGCGCGGCCTTGCCCGTCTGGGCCGCACCACTGTCGCTTTTCCTCTGGCCTCTGCTGGCCCT
>CBDTZA010000293.1:0-3500 GCA_965364785.1 uncultured Roseovarius sp.
TCACCGGTGAAATAATAGCCTTTGAACATCTCAAAATAGGTCGACACAAACCGCTCGTGATCGCCCCAGATGGTGCGCATCTGGCCCGGCCAGCTATCCTTGATGCAGAGCACACCTTCGGTGGCGCCGCTCAACTCGTTGCCCTGATCGTCAAGGATCACCGGGGTGATGCCAAAGAACGGCTTGGTCGCCGAGCCGGGCTTGGCTTTGGTGACGCCGGGCAACGGCGTGATCAGAATACCGCCGGTTTCGGTCTGCCACCAGGTGTCAACGATCGGGCATTTGCCCTTGCCGACATTCTCATTGTACCAGTTCCACGCTTCGGGATTGATCGGCTCGCCGACCGAGCCAAGAAGGCGCAGGCTCGAGAGGTCGCTGCCCTCAACCGGGCCGGTGCCTTTGCCCATCAACGCGCGAATGGCGGTGGGGGCGGTGTAGAATTGCGTCACTTTATGCTTTTCGCAAACCTGCCAGAACCGGCCCGCATCGGGATAGGTCGGCACGCCTTCAAACATCACCGTGGTCGCGCCATTGGCCAGCGGGCCATAGACGATATAGCTGTGGCCGGTGACCCAGCCGACATCGGCGGTACACCAGTAAATGTCACCCTCGTGGTAATCAAAGATGTATTCATGCGTCATCGCGGCATAGGCCAGATAGCCCCCCGAGGTGTGCACAACGCCCTTGGGCTGACCGGTCGAGCCGGAGGTGTAGAGAATGAACAGCGGGTCTTCGGCATTCATTTCCTCGGGCGGGCAATCGGCGCTGACCTTTTCGGCCTCTTCATGCCACCAGAAATCAAGACCTTCACGCCAGGCGATTTGATCGCCGGTACGCTTGACCACAAGGCATTTCACATCGGTCACATCATGCAAAAGCGCCTGATTGACGTTATCCTTAAGCTTGGTCGCACGGCCGCCGCGCGGCGCATGATCGGCGGTGATCACCACCTTGGCGTCACAGCCATTGACCCGCGACCCAAGCGCGTCGGGGCTAAAGCCGGCAAAAACAATGGAATGGATCGCACCGATGCGCGCACAGGCCAGCATGGAATAGGCGGCCTCGGGGATCATCGGCAAATAGATCACCACCCGGTCGCCTTTGCCCACGCCCATTGATTTCAGGACATTGGCCATTTTTCTGACTTGCGTGTGCAGCTCTTTATAGGTGATGTGCAGCGCCTCTTCATCGGGGCTATCAGGCTCCCAGATGATGGCGGTCTGATCGCCGCGGGTCGCAAGGTGGCGATCAACACAATTGGCGGCAACGTTCAGAGTGCCGTCTTCAAACCACTTGATCGACACATCGTCATAGGCAAATGAGGTGTTCTTGACCTTCGTGTAAGGCTTGATCCAATCAAGTCGCTTGCCGTGCTCGCCCCAAAAGGTAGCCGGATCATTGACCGAGGCCGCATACATGCGGTCATAGGCGTCTGGATCAATGTGAAAATCGCGTGTCTTTGCACCTACGTCATTCGATGATTGTACCATGGCTTGAATTCCTCCGTCTCAATGTCCCCTTGAAAAGCCGGTCAAGGTGGATCTTGTATCCCACGGCATACCTTACCGTAAAATTCGCAAAAAATTAACAGTTATTGCGTATCTACCTGTAATTCAGGTGAAAACTTTGCCTTTTTTATGTGCGAACTTGTAAATTACTTTACAATTTGCAGTTTTCTTGAGGTTCCGTGAGGTTTATCACTATCTCCACCACGGGCACAAACCGCCCTGCGCCCCGCCCTGAGCGGGTGCCAGACCGCACTGCGGCAAGATGCCCCACTCACCATACTGACGTAACGTCACATTTCGGGCGCCGCAAGGCCTCGATTCGCCTTAAGCGGGTATTTATGGCCGCACCGATGCACCATCGCCCCCGCAGGACCGCCAAATTCACCCCGCGCGCATGCAGGACTATGCCTTTTTGCCAGCCTGCGCTAAAAGCACTGCGGGATCACCTAGCGTTATCGCAGGATAGCCCTTACACCCGCGTATCAAGGCACAGCATAAGGACACGACCATGGACACGGCACACCGGCAGGATCTGGCGACCTTCGCCCGCAATGATCATTCTCAGTTTGGCGAAGACGGGATCATTGAGGAAATCCTCAAGCGGATCGCCAGCAAGCACAGCCTTGATCGCTGGTGCGTGGAATTCGGCGCCTGGGATGGCATGCATCTGTCCAACACCTATCGGCTTATCAAGGACGTGGGCTATAGTGGTGTTCTGGTCGAAGGTGACCCGGCGCGCCACGCCGAGCTGTGCAAGAACATCCCGCAAGACGATGTCCACAAGATCTGTCAGTTCATCACCTTTGAAGGCGACACAACGCTCGACAAAACCCTTGGGCGCACCCCGATCCCGTCGGATTTCGACTTTCTGTCGATTGATATTGATGGCTGTGATTACTACATTCTTGAATCTCTGGTGGCCTTCAAACCCAAGGTGATCTGTATCGAATACAACCCGACGATGCCCAATGACGTGGATTTCATGCAGCCCAAGGATTTTGGCGTCAAGCAGGGATCAAGCCCCAAGGCGTTTTGCCGACTGGCGCGCGAAAAGGGCTATGATCTTGTGGCGGTCACGCTGACCAACCTGTTTTTCGTCCGCTCTGATCTCAAGGACAGCGTGCTTGGTGATCAGACCCCGACCCTGGCGGACCTGCGCGAAGACAGTGACGTAAAGTGCTTTGTCTTCGTCGGCTATGACGGAACGCTTTTGTCAAATCAGGAAAATCTGCGGTTCTTCTGGCATGGCATGGCGGTTCCGATCAAGGACATGCAGGTGCTGCCGCGCGTGTTCCGCCGGTTTGAAAGCGACTATAGCCCGCTGCGCAGAAGCTGTTTCCAGATCTGGAACCGGTTTCGCCGTGTCTGCAGCAAGCTTCGACGCTGAACACCGGGCCCTGCCCGGCCTGGGGGTTGAACCCCCGACCAAAGATCACAAATGTGATCCTAGCCAGAGGATCACCCTATGCCCTATGCCCATTCCGATAAAACGCCCTCCGCTCTCGATAGCCCCGCGCCCGAACTGATCAAGCGCCCCAAGCTTGAGGGCGGCAAGCGCTTTGTCATGGCGACCGAATATGAGCCGGCCGGGGATCAGCCCAACGCGATCAAAGAGCTGTGCCAGGGCATTGACGATGGCGAGCGCGATCAGGTTCTGCTTGGCGCGAC
Organism: uncultured Roseovarius sp.; assembly: GCA_965364785.1. Lineage (GTDB taxonomy): Bacteria > Pseudomonadota > Alphaproteobacteria > Rhodobacterales > Rhodobacteraceae > Roseovarius. Next base: position 3,177 of record CBDTZA010000293.1, read on the forward strand.
CGGCACCGGCAAGACCTTTACCATGGCCAAGGTTATCGAACAGACCCAACGCCCCGCGATCATCCTTGCGCCGAACAAGACGCTTGCCGCGCAGCTTTACGGGGAATTCAAAGGATTTTTCCCCGACAACTCGGTCGAGTATTTCGTCAGCTTCTACGACTACTATCAGCCCGAGGCCTATGTCGCGCGCAGCGACACCTATATCGAGAAAGAAAGCCAGATCAACGAACAGATCGACCGGATGCGCCACTCGGCCACCCGGGCGCTGCTGGAACGCGACGACGTGATCATCGTCGCCTCAGTGTCGTGCATCTATGGCATCGG
>CBDTZA010000294.1:0-3495 GCA_965364785.1 uncultured Roseovarius sp.
GTCGGGATCATCATCCCGCCCTCGATCATTTTCATTGTCTACGGCTTCCTGATGAACCTGCCGATTTCCGAACTGTTCGTGGCCGGCATCCTGCCGGGTGCGATGATGGTGGTCGGCATGCAATTCGCCTGTTGGGTGATCTGCAAGATCAACGGCTGGGGCCACCTTATCCCGCTGCAACTGAACCGTGTTCTGAAGACCGCCTTTGGGGCATGGCTTGGGTTTTTCGCCATCGGGCTGGTGCTCTGGGGGATTTACACGGGCAAGTTTTCGCCCACCGAAGCGGCCGGCGTGACCGTGGGCTTTTGCGTCATCGCAGGGCTGGTGAGCTATCCCCTCAACAAGATGATGAGGGGTCAGCGCGACTTGCCCGCGAATGAGCGCTCATATGCCGGGATGCTGGTGGTCGATGGGTTCCGGGTGCGCGATATCCCGTCAATCGTGGTCCGCTCGGCCCAGATTTCGGGCATTCTGGCGCCGCTTATCGCGGTCTCTGTGGTGATGCAGCAAATCCTGTCGCTGCTTGGCGCGCAGGCGGTGATCGGTGATTTCGTGACCTCGATGGGCGGCTATTACGCGGTGCTGTTTACCTCGATGGTGATCGTGTTCTTTTCCGGCATGGTGCTTGAAAGCCTGCCCGTGACCATCATCCTCGCGCCCATTCTGGCACCGATTGCGGCCTCTGTCGGGATTGATCCGATTCACTTTTCGGTGATCTTCCTCGTCGGGGCCTCAATCGGGTTTATCACCCCGCCTTACGGGCTGAATCTTTATGTCGCATCCGGGGTGACCGGCGTTCCCTATTTCAGGTTGCTGCGCTATACGGTGCCCTACCTTATCGTATTGATAGCCGTGTGGATTCTGGTGGCCCTGGTGCCGTTCTTCTCTACCGTGCTATTGCCACAACATTGATGGAAGGCTGGGCATGGACGGGGACAAGCACGATACCATCCCGACGAACCTGAGACTGTTGATGGTGATCGAAGAGATGGCGCGTGCCGGCGTGCCGGTGACCCCGACCGAGGTGAATGCAAAGCTTGGCTTGCCCAAGCCGACCATTCACCGGCTGTTCATGACGCTTGAGGAAGAAGGCTTTGTGCAGCGTGACCTTGACGGGCGAAGCTATTCGCCGGGGCCGCGCCTGCGCACGATGGCGGGGGGCATTCTGTCCTCTCTCAGGATCAGAACCGCCCGTCAGGCGATCCTGCAAAAGCTGAGCCGCGAGGTGGGCGAGACCTGCAATATCGCGCTGCCCGATCGCGACGCGATGATCTATGTCGAGCGGGTCGAGACCGAATGGCCGCTGCGCATTCAGCTAAAGGTTGGCACGCGGGTGCCGTTCTATTGCACCGCCAGCGGCAAGATGTATCTAAGCTCGCTGGTGCCCTCGCATCTCAAACACTATCTTGCGGCGACCGATCTTGTGGCCAGAACGCCCAACACCATCACCGATATCGACCGCCTTCTGGCCGAGGTGAACACAATCAAAGAGCAGGGCTATTCGCTGGATCGCGAGGAATTTCTGACCGATATGATCGCCCTTGCGGTGCCGCTTTTGGATACCAATGACCGGCTGATTGCCACGCTGTCCTTTCACGCGCCGACCCAACGCTTTGATATCGCCCGCGCGCTGGACTATCGCGAGGCGTTGCATGCCGCCGCCAAAGAGCTGTCGGCGCTGATTACCGAAAGAGGGTAGGGCGCGCCTAGGCGATCTCGGGAAAACTCTCCCAGATCATGCGCCCGGTCTCGTCCAGCTTTTCAGGCGAACAAAACAGCGAAATCGTCATCCGCGCCTGCCAGTCGCGCCCGCCGACGCGCACCAGTTGACCGCTGGCGAGTTCCGTTGTCACCGAGCTTTCGGGCAGCCACGCCACCCCGCTCCCGCCAAGGGTGCGCCGCTTGAGCGCCTCGGCAAGCGCATCCATATAGCGCAGCGACAGCGAGGTGGACCGATTGGCGATGATCTGATCGACGACCGTGCCGAGAAACGTGTTGGGGTCATACGAGAGATAGGGAATGTCCTGCCCGGCCTTGCCCGGCAGATACCAGCCCTTGCGCGTTGCCACACCGGCCTCGGCCACCGGCAGCAGGACCTCGCGCCCGATATCCTTGCGCACGAATTGCGTCTCGTCCAGCACCGGCGCCACATCCTGATGGCGGTAATACATCAGAAACTCGCAGGACCCTTCGGCGAGCAACTGACAGCAGGTCGAAAGGCTGTCGGAAATCACCCGCGTGCGAAGCTCTGGATGCGCCGCCTCAAGCGCGCCCAAACGCGGCGACAGGAAGTTGACCGAAATCGCGTGCAACACGGCAAAGCGCTGAAACCGGGCGTCGGAACTGGCGGCCTGACGGATCGCCTGACGCGCCTCTGTGAGCTGCGCGATGGTGTCCTGCGCAATTGGCAAAAACGCTGCCCCGCCCGATGACAGGCGCACTGGATAGGTCGCGCGATCAATCAAAGGCTCACCCAGCCAGTTTTCAAGCGACTTGATCCGACGGCTAAAGGCCGATTGGGTGATATTCCTCTCTTCCGCCGCGCGGGTGAAATTGAGGGTCCGTCCAAGACAGACAAAGTCTCGCAACCAGTTGATATCCATCGCCCCAATCCCCGCCTGTCCAGCGCAGCATGCTGTCATTTCGCATGTCATGCAAGATTGGAATAGTTTCAGACCATGTTTGAATTGGCATTTTGATGCCTCTCTTGCCTAGGCTTGAGACATCAAAAAGGCCGGATCAACGGTCTGACCCCACTTCTTGAACCCAACAGGAGAGAGTTATGACATTTACAAGCAAAGCGCTGGCCCCGATCATTGCCGCCGCACTCGCAACCACCGCCATGCCCGCAACCGCCGAAACCGTGATCCGTCTGTCGACCTATGTGAACGAGGCCGATATCCGCTATGACGGTTTTGCGCATTTTGCCGAATTGGTCAGCGAAAAGACCGGCGGCAGCGTCAAGGTTGAAATCTTTCCCTCTTCTACGCTGCATGGCTGGTCCGAAGGGGTCGATGCGGTACAGGGCGGCGTCTCTGACATGAGCTGGATTCCCGCGGATGAGCGTCTGCCCTGCTACCGGGTGACCTCGCTTTACCCCGCCGCGATTGATCTGGAAAACCAGGTCGAGCTTGACGCAGGCTATGCTGCGCTGGTCAAGGATGAGGCGGCCAAGGTCAATCTGGTGCCGGTCTTCAACTCGAACTATTCCTACGATCAGGAATGGTGGTTCGAGGACGGCATCGAGGATCTGGGCAAGCTTGATGGCAAGCTCGTGCGCTCGATCGGGCCGCTGGGCATGCTTCTGGTGGCTGCGGTGGTCGGTGCCTTGCTGTGGGTGCTGTACGATTACGGCGTGTTGCGGCTGGACAATCGCGATCTGAACACATGGCTGGGTATTTTCGCCCTGTCGCTCGTCCTCGGAATCGGCCTCAGCTGGAGCCACGCGCGGCGCAAACTCTCGGGACAGGCCGATATGGACGACGTGGACGAATA
>CBDTZA010000295.1:0-3482 GCA_965364785.1 uncultured Roseovarius sp.
TTCCGGCGCGCCAAAGATCGACAAGCCCACGGTCAGGGGCCGCGTGTCGGGCGAATTGGTAACGATCAGCGGCCACAAAAAGTTGTTCCAATGGGTTGAGACCGACACAAGCGCATAGGCAAGATAGGTGGGTTTGGCCAAGGGCACATAGACCCGGATCAGAATGCCGAACCAGCTACAGCCCTCAACACGCGCCGCCTCGTGCAACTCGATGGGTACGGACTTGAACGCCTGACGCATCAGGAAAATACCAAAGGCGCTCGCCATGTAGGGCATGCCGATCCCAAGGATCGTATCAAACAGCCCGAGCCGCGAGACCATGGCATAGTTTTCCACGATCAGAACCTCGGGCAGGATGAACAGCTGAAGCAGCACAAGGATGAACACGATATCCTTGCCGGGAAACTGCATCTGGGCAAAGGCGAACCCGGCCAGCGTGGTCAGGATGAACTGACCAATCAGCACCACAGTGACCAACAAAAAGGTGTTGAGGAAATAACGCATCCATGGCGCGCCATCCCAGGCGGTGCGAAAATTATCAAGCGTCCAGGGTGCAGCGATGTTGAAATTCACCGCGTCCGAGGTCGAATGAAACGCCGCCCAAAAGGCAAAAAGCAGCGGCGAAATCCAGATCACGGCCAACAGAATGGCACCGGCGGCGTCGATTGAGGGCATGAGGCGCTTCATTGGTAATGCGTCCTGCGGTCAATAAAGAAAAACTGCACGGAGGCGACGACGCCAAGCACCAAAAGCACCAGCATGGTCATCGCGGCGGCATGCGGCGCGTCAAAGAACGCAAAGGCCATTTCCCAGATGTAATAAAGGATAAGCTTTGACGCATCCGACGGCCCGCCCTTGGTCAGGATGAACAGGTGGTCGATCAGTTTGACCGAGTTGATCATCGCATTGACCATGATGAAAAGTGTGGTCGGCATAAGCAGCGGCAGAACGATCCGGCGGGTATAGGTCCAGCGACTTGCGCCCTCAATATCGGCGGCCTCTTTCAGGTCCTCGGGGATGGTCTGAAGGGCGGCGAGATAGAAGATCATGAAAAACCCCGCCTCTTTCCAGATTGTCACGATGATAATCGCCCAAAGTGCGGTTTCAGGCTGGCCCAGCCAATTGACCGAAGGCAGGCCAAACAGCGCGCCGATCTGATCAAGGACGCCAAGGCCGGGGGTATAGAAGAACAGCCAGAGATTGGCGGCGGCGATCATCGGCAGGACGGTTGGCGTGAAATAGGCGGTGCGCACAAAGCCACGCGCGGGGATTTTGGAATTGGCCCAAAGCGCCATGGACAAGGCGATGAAAATCGACACCGGAATGGTGACGCCCGCGTAAAACAGGTTGTTGCGTACCACGAGCCAGAAGGTCGGATCGGCAAACAGATCGGCGTAGTTCTCTAACCCGATATATTCCGACGGGTTGCGCCGGTTGCCGCGTGAAAACATGCTTGACCAGAACGTCGCAAGGGACGGGTAAAAGGCAAACACCGACAAGAGCAACGCCGCTGGACTAAGCAAAAGCCAGCCGTAAATCGCCTGTCTGCGCCGTTCCAGATTGGCATGTGGGTTTGACATCGGCCCGCCCTTTTATGGTCAAAGGGACACCGGCCCCACATTCTGGGCCGGTGTCGGTGATCTGGTTACTGATAGTCGGCCAAAAGACGCTTGGCGCCTGCCTGGGCCTCGGCCAGAGCATCGGCCGGGGTTTTGGCACCGGTCAGGGCCGACTGGATCGCGTTGTTGAGCCCGTCACGCACGCGCGCCGTCTCGAACGTCGAGAATTCGGCGACCGCATGTTCAAGCTGATTGCGCGCCACAAGGGCAGGCGGGAATTCGGCGGTGTAGGATTTCAGCGCCTCGGTTTCATAGGCGGCGGGCGAAACACCCATATAGCCGGTGGCGATTGACCAGGCAGCGGCCTGATCGGGTGAGGTCATGAACTGAATAAGCTTCATTGCCGCCTCGCGCTCGGCGTCGGTGGTGTCTTTGAACAGGTAAAAGTTACCGCCGCCGGTGGGTGACCCAAGCCGCTTGTTACCCGGAAGCATCGCCACGCCAAAATCAAATTCGGCCGCATTCTTGACGGCCGTGAGGTTGCCGGTGGAATGCCACATCATCGCGGTCTGGCCTTCAAGAAACGCCTGACGCAGAGTGCCCCATTCAACCGTGCCGGTGGGCATGATGCCATGCTCGGCCGACAGCGATTTCCAGAATTCCAGCGTCTCGACGACCTCGGGATCATCGAAATAGGTGGTCAACCCGTCGCTCGCCATCAGTTCTTTGCCGTTCTGGATCGCAAGCGCCTGGAACATCCAATAGGGATAACCGGTCGAGGGGATCATCACGCCGTAAGTGTCATCCTTGGTCAGGGCCTTGCCCATGCTGACCAATTCATCCCAGGTGGTGGGGGCCTTTTCAGGGTCAAGGCCGGCGGTGCGGAACATGTCCTTGTTGTAATAGGCGACGATAGTCGAACGCTGGAACGGTATGCCCCATGTCTGGCCCTCGATCTGGCTATTGGCCATCAGCGCCGGGTAAAACCCGTTGAGCCATGCGCGATCTGCGTCGGTTTTGATCACATCGTCAAAAGGCAGGATAAGATCCTGTTCGATCAGGTCATAGGCGTCGATTGAAAACATCACTGCCAATTGCGCCGGCTCTCCGGAATTAAGCGCCGACAGGGCGCGCACGCGGGTGTCGTCATAGTTGCCCGAATAGATCGCGTTGACCTTGATGTCGGGGTTCTCGGTTTGAAAATCCGCCACGATGCCATCGACCACCTCGGTCAGGGCCCCGCCCACGGCAATCGGGTAATACATCGTCAGTTCGGTTTCGGCCTGCGCTTGCGACGCCAGCGAAAGGGCCATGGCGCCGGAAAGCGCGAGCCCGAGATGCTTGGTGAAATACATTGTATCCTCCTAAAGAATGTCTGTGTGCAGTCTTGGTTGGTGCGCCACTTGTTATGCTTGGTCGTGGCGTTTGGTGGTTGGGGTCAGGTGACGCGTGCCACCCGTTTGCCCCCGGAATCGAAAACATGCAGGTCATCGTCGGCAAAGCCGATTTCAACAGTGTGCCCGCTTGGGTGAAGGGCCATGCCCGGCGCCTTGAGTGTCAGGCCGGTGGCATGCGCGTGCGAGAGGCCGATAAAGGTTTCGGCGCCAAGAAATTCGCATTCGGTCACCTCGCAGATCAGCCGCCCCTTGCCGGTCTCGACCAGGGTGATGTGTTCGGCGCGCAGGCCGATGGTTGTCGCGTCATCAAACCCTGCCAGAGCATGCCCCTTGATCAGGGCCATCGGCGGCGCGCCGACAAACTCGGCCACGAAGGTGTTGATGGGCGCATTATAAAGCTCTTGCGGCGCGCCAATCTGTTGAATGCGCCCGTCCTTCATCAGCACCACGATATCGGCCATGCTCATCGCTTCGGTCTGGTCATGGGTGACGTAAACCACCGTGATGCCCAGATGCTGTTGCAGCT
>CBDTZA010000296.1:0-3481 GCA_965364785.1 uncultured Roseovarius sp.
AACAGTGCCACGCACCGCTTGCCCTGGCGCAGCGCATCGCCAAGCGCCTCGTCGGGCACCTTGCGCAGGTCAAGCGCCAGCGTATCAAGTGCCTGTTCGGGATCATTGAGCGCGCCGCGCAGCCAATCGGCCTCGCGCAGGATCAGCGATTTCAGATAGGGGCTGGAGCCCCCGGCCCCGTCGATCAGATCGCCCAGAGGCTCTGACAGATCGGGCAAGGCGGCACGCACCTCCTGCCCCTCAACGAGGTCATAGGCACGGGGCAAACGGGTGAGGCGTGATTGAAAGTCCATAGCCGCGAAGATGTGCCAAAGGGTTTGCTGCGTCAATGACTTAGCTCAAACACCCAAGGCCTTTCCGACCGGGGTATCCTGACTGAACAGGTTCTTCCAGTCCTCACCTATGCGTTGCCATAGAGAGCTGACATACATCGCCTCGGGTTGGGGGGCGCCCATCCGAATATAATCCGCCCGATAACACAAAAGCCGATACTCTGTGCCAAGCTGTATCAGCCTTGCCTCGCTTAGCGCATATCGCGCCACGCTGGGGCCAGCCGACAGTTGATCGGCGTGATCAATGCGCCCGGCAAACCCGGTGGGATAGACCCCCAGAAATTCAGGAAGCAAAAGATTCTCGTCCGCTTCGACATCACCCTCAACCAGCGCGCGCCAGACCGCGTGTTCGCAGTCCAGCATTTCGGCCAGCATTTCGGCCAGCATTTCCGCCAGTATCCCGGCCTCTTCTTTATCATCATGGGTCATGCTACGCAGTTTTGCATGTCACCCAGCCAAGTCAACGAGGGATCATGAGCAAAAGCCTGAAACGTGTGACCCGCGCGCTCGCCGAGGCGGGCGTTGATATCCAGCCCGTCGAGACCGGCGATGCGACCACCGCGCAGATGGCGGCGGATCTGGTGGGCTGCGGCATTGATCAGATCGCCAAGTCGATCATCTTTCGCGGCGAAACAAGCGGCGCGGCCCTTTTGTTTGTCACCGCCGGCGGCAACCGGGTTGACGGCGCGCGCGCCAGTGCCCTTGCGGGCGAGGCGCTTGGCAAGGCCGATGCGGCGCTGATCCGGGCGCAAACAGGGTTTGCCATTGGCGGGGTGTCGCCGGTGGGCCATCTGACGCCACCGCGCGCCTTCTTTGATCCGCGCCTTTTGGCCTTTGAAGAGATCTGGGCGGCGGCGGGCACGCCACGCCATCTTTTTGGCATCGCGCCGGGGGTCTTGTTGCGTATTTCAGGCGCCGAGCTTGCCACCTTTACCGCCGATTGAGGGCGCGCACCCCCTTGCAAAAAGAGCCTCTGATGCCAACCTTATAGGCATACATGCCCCCTCAAAGGACTCGAATGACCGATATGAGCGACATAAGCTGGCACCTGCCCGATCCCGGCACACAGCCCGAGTTTTACGCCGATGTGCCCACCAAGCGCCTGTTGGCCTTTGTGGTGGATACGGTCGTCATTATCGCAATCAGCCTTGTTATTGTGCCGTTCACCGCCTTTACCGGGCTGTTCTTCTTTCCCCTGCTGATGATGGTGGTGGGGTTTGTCTATCGGGTTGTCACCATCGCGCGGGGCTCGGCCACCTGGGGCATGCGCCTGACCGCGATCGAATTTCGCACCGCGCAGGGCGAGCGGTTTGATCGGGGCATGGCCTTTCTCCATACGTTCGGCTTGACCCTGTCGTTCCTGATGCCGCTGTTACAGGTGATTTCGATCGTTTTGATGCTGACATCCGCGCGCTCGCAGGGGCTAAGCGATCATGTGCTGGGCACCGTCGCAATCAACCGTCGCGCCGCCACCTGAAACTAGCACCATAACCCTCTTGGCGGGGCGCATTATCATTGTTATCGTCGGCCTAATCCAAGCCGGACAATCGGATAAATGCGTCACACACTTCCTATCGCGCCCCAGTTTTATGTGACGGCGCCGCAACCCTGCCCCTATCTGGCGGGCCGGATGGAGCGCAAGCTTTTCACCGCCCTGCAGGGTGACGGGGCGCAGCGGCTGAATGATGGCCTCTCAAAGCAAGGGTTTCGGCGGTCGCAAAACGTGCTCTATCGCCCGTCCTGTGCCGATTGCGCGGCCTGCCTTTCGGCGCGCATCAATGTGGCGGAATTCACTTCGACCAAAAGCCAGCGCAAGACCACGCGGCGCAATGCGGGCCTGACCCGGCGCGCAACATCGCCCTGGGCCACCGAGGATCAATATTCGCTGTTTCGCCGCTATCTTGAAAGCCGCCACGCCACTGGCGGGATGGCGGATATGGATACGTTCGAATTTGCGGCCATGGTCGAAGAGACCCCCATTCGCACCCGTGTGGTGGAATATACCGATACCGCGTCCGGCGATCTGGTGGCGGTCTGTCTGACCGATATCCTCGATGACGGGGTCAGCATGGTCTATTCGTTTTACGAGCCTGACCTGACGGCGGCGTCGCTTGGCACCTATGTGATTCTCGATCACATCCAGATCGCCCGCGAAAACGATCTGCCCTATGTCTACCTGGGCTATTGGGTGCCCGGCAGCGCCAAGATGGGCTATAAGGCCGGGTTTTCCGGGCTTGAGGTCTTTGCCGGAAACACCTGGCAAAAGATGCGCGACCCCGAGGATTTCAGCGGCCATGCCCATCCCCTGGTCAATGATCCGATTGCCGAGCAGGTGGCCAATATCTCATTGCCCGATGGGCGCCCGTTGCGGCCCAAGACCGTCTGAGCGCGCGCGAGGCTTAGCCCGCAGGACAGCCCCGGATATCAACCGCATCGCCAGTGCTCAGCACCGTGATCCGCAGACCAGAGCGATTGAGGGCAAAGCTGTGGCCCTCGGCATGAAAAACCTCGGTTTCGGCGCGCAGGCGGTTGCCTGTGCGCGAGGTTACGGCCTGCGTGACCCAGAGATCGGGATTGTCGGTTTCCAGAACGGCAAGCTCGCTGCCCCCCATCTGCTCCATATCCACCTCGGCCACGACACGAAGTCCGCCCTTGATCGGTGTCACGTGACAGGCGACGCGGCCAACCTCGGCCTCTTCGGCCGTATAGGGGCGCGAGGCGAGTGCCGCCGCGATCTGCGGATCGGGTCGGGTGACACCCTTGGGCAGGTCCTGCGCGACTGTCAGGGTGACGGGCACGCAGATATCGCTGCAAACGCCGATCTCGATCTCACCGGCAAGGTGAATGGGTTGACCGGGTTTCGTTGGCTTAAGACGGATCGGCAAGATCAGCGAATGCTTATAGCCGATCGTGCGCATGCCGCTTGTAACGGTTTGCACCGGCGTCGGCCATTCCACCGCCACGCCGGTCAGATTGCGCGATCCGGTCCAGTTAAAGCGCGGCGGAATGCCCGCCTCGCCCGGCGCGCGCCAATAGGTTTTCCAGCCATCTTCCAACACGAATTTCAACGCCGCCACATGAGTGCCATCGGCCATGCGCCATCCCGGCAGGATGCTGACCGACACCATGTCGTCCATGGATTTGGCAGG
>CBDTZA010000297.1:0-3478 GCA_965364785.1 uncultured Roseovarius sp.
AACAAGCTTGCCGCTTAAGTCAGTGCCATTCGTCTGTAACCAAAAAGGCCGGGGGATGCCCGGCCTTTTCTTTGTCCGCCGAATGGTTTGCCCCTACGAAATTGGCTTGACCCCAATTGGCGGCGCTATATGCCCGATCCTATGATCACACCTGATAAACTGACTGGGGCCGGGTCGGGCTGCTGTTTCTCATCGGCCTCTTTGCAGCCGCGCAATTTGCCAAGGTTTCGCTTGGGTTTGACGCATTGGCCGCTGCCTATGAACAGCCCGCCCCCCTGTTGGCCGTGGCGCTTAGCGGGGTCAGCGGTGCGGGGATTGTCTTTGGGGCCGTCGCCGGGTTTGGTGTTGCGCGCTTCGGTCCGCGGCCGGTTCTAATCATAGCGCTTATTGTGGCAGGCACCTTGTCTTTGACACAGAGCTTGTCCTTGCCATTTTGGGTATTTCTTGCCACGCGATTGGCCGAGGGCATGACCCATCTGGGCATCGTCGTCGCCGCCCCTGTGCTGATGATTCACATCAGCCGCACAAGGGATTACCCCATCGTCATGGCGCTTTGGGCCGCGTATTTTGGTGTCTCATTTGCGTTGGTGGCACTGATCCTCCCCATTCTTTTGCCGACCATTGGTCTTTTTGGAGCGTGGGCAGCACATGGGCTTGGGTTTTTGCTGCTGGCCTTGGTTGCCTTCTTCTGGCTGAAACCCGTCGGTCAAAGCGCCACCGACTGGCCGGGTTTTCGCGCGCTGCATGTCCAGATCTATAGCGATCCAAAACGACTGGCACCCGGCCTTGGATTTTTCTGGCACACGTTGCTGTTTATGGCCCTAATCACTTTCCTTCCGATGTTTACCTCAGGGGCGTTGCCGCAGCCCCTCGTGGCCGGATTGTTGCCGATGATGGCCTTGGCCGGGATTTTCATCGCGGGGTTTCTGGCCCGGCTTGTGCATCCGATTCGGCTTATGCGCATCACTTACGCCGTCACTGCGCTGGCGCTTCTCGTCCTTGCCTTCACGCCTGATCTTTTCAGCCCCTGGATGGCGTTTGTTACTTTCATCGTTCTCGGCGTCAGCCCCGGCGCTGCCTTTGCGGCCATTCCCGCACTGAACATGGACGCCCTCGGACAGGCCGAAGCAAACGGTGCCGTTGCGCAACTTGGTAATCTGGGCACCGGCATTGGTAGCCCGCTTTTTGCATTGGCGATTGGTTTGGCTGGTCTCTGGGGCCTTCTTGGCTTTGCGATTGTGATCTGTCTTGCGGGCGTCGTTTCTATGCATTGGATGATACAAAGATTAAGTCTCCGTTGACATGTTCAACAAATGTTCTTCTTTTTGGGTTGGAGACTCACTCAGCCTAACCTATCTCTTAAGAATTGGACCTTTGGGGGCTTGATATGGCCGAGCTGAAATACATCGAGGTGCGCGGCGCGCGCGAACACAACCTCAAGAATATTGACGTCGATATTCCGCGCGATCAGCTGGTCGTGATCACTGGGCTGTCGGGGTCGGGTAAATCCTCGTTGGCGTTTGACACGATCTATGCCGAAGGCCAGCGCCGCTATGTGGAATCGCTTTCGGCCTATGCGCGTCAATTCCTTGATATGATGGAAAAACCTGACGTCGATCATATCTCAGGGCTTTCTCCCGCTATCTCTATCGAGCAAAAAACCACCTCGAAAAACCCGCGTTCCACCGTAGGCACGGTGACCGAGATTTATGACTATATGCGGCTGCTTTTCGCCCGAACGGGAACGCCGTTCAGCCCTGCCACCGGCCTGCCGATTGAAGCGCAACAGGTGCAGGATATGGTCGACCGCGTCATGACGATGGAGGAGGGCACGCGCGGCTATCTTCTGGCCCCCATCGTGCGCGATCGCAAAGGCGAATACCGCAAGGAAATGCTGGAATTGCGCAAACAAGGGTTCCAGCGCGTTAAGGTTGATGGCGAATTTTACGAGTTGGATGAGCCGCCGGTATTGGACAAGAAATTTCGTCACGATATTGACGTGGTGGTCGACCGGATCGTGGTCCGTGAAGGTTTGGAAACCCGGCTTGCTGACAGTTTCCGCACCGCGCTCGATCTTGCCGATGGGATCACCATTCTGGAGATCGCGCCTATGGCGGGTTCAGAGGACAACGAAGATGCGCCCCCCCCAGAACGCCACACTTTTTCAGAAAAATTTGCGTGCCCTGTCAGTGGCTTCACCATCCCCGAGATTGAGCCGCGCCTCTTTTCTTTCAACGCGCCCTTCGGGGCCTGCCCAAGCTGTGATGGCCTTGGTGTGGAACTGTTTTTTGACGAACGCCTCGTTGTTCCGGACGTCACCTTGACGTTGGAAAACGGCGCGCTCGCCCCGTGGCGAAAGGGCAAATCTCCCTATTTCATTCAAACGATTGAGGCCATCGCCCGTCACTACGGGTTCGATCCCAAGACCCCGTGGAAAGGCCTGCCCGACGAGGTGCAACAAGTCTTCCTGCGCGGCTCTGGTGACACCGAAATCCCGTTTCGCTATGATGATAGCGGCCGCGTTTATGAGGTCACCCGCGCGTTTGAGGGCGTCATCCCCAACATGCAACGCCGTTACCGAGAAACCGACAGCGCCTGGATCCGCGAAGAGTTTGAACGCTACCAAAATAATCGCTCCTGTGGCGATTGCGGCGGTTTTCGTCTGCGCGCCGAAGCGCTGGCGGTGAAGATCGCGGGCCTGCATGTGGGGCAGGTGGTGCAGATGAGCATCCGAGAGGCCGCCGATTGGTGCGAAACCGTCCCCGCCAGCCTGACCGCGCAGAAGAATGAGATTGCCAAGGCGATCCTCAAGGAAATCCGCGAACGCCTCGGGTTCCTCAACAATGTTGGCCTCGAATATCTGACACTCAGCCGCAATGCGGGCACGCTGTCGGGCGGGGAAAGCCAACGCATCCGGCTTGCCAGCCAGATCGGATCGGGCCTGACGGGCGTTCTTTATGTCCTCGATGAGCCCTCTATCGGCTTGCATCAACGCGACAATGACCGGCTGTTGACGACCTTGAAAAACCTGCGCGATCAGGGCAATACGGTGATCGTTGTGGAACATGATGAGGAAGCCATCCGTGAGGCGGATTATGTCTTCGATATCGGCCCCGGTGCCGGTGTGCATGGCGGGCAAGTCGTGGCCAAGGGGACACCAGCTGAGATCATCGCCGACGCCGCCTCCATCACCGGGCAGTACCTTAGCGGTGTGCGCAAGATCCCGGTGCCCGACACCCGCCGCAAGGGTAACGGAAAATCGGTGAAAGTGGTGAAAGCCACTGGGAACAACCTTCAAAACGTCACAGCGACCTTCCCTTTGGGCAAGTTTGTCTGTGTCACCGGCGTCTCGGGCGGTGGTAAATCCACTCTGACCATCGAGACGCTGTTCAAAACCGCCTCGATGAAGCTGAACGGGGCCCGCCAGACACCTGCACCTTGCGAAACCATCAAGGGTTTGGAACATCTCGATAAAGTC
>CBDTZA010000298.1:0-3470 GCA_965364785.1 uncultured Roseovarius sp.
CCATATCTGCTGGCCTGTGGCAGCCTCGATCAGTTGGGCCGAGACCCGCAAGCGTTTTCCGGCGCGGCGCACCGCGCCCTTGACCACATAGCGCGCACCGGTGTCCTGGGCAATCTGGCGCACGTCATGGGCGCGGTCCTTGTAGACAAAGCTTGACCCGCGCGCGATCACGAACAGCGAGCGGAACCGCGACAGGGCATTGATCACGTCCTCGGCAATGCCATCGGCCAGAAACCCGTCCTCGATCGAGGGCGACATGTTGTCGAACGGCAGCACGATCACCGAAGGGCGGTCGCTGCGGCGCTGCTCCTGGTCGCTGCTGTCGCCTTCGACGCCGGTATTGACCTGCCAGACCTCAACCGGGGTCGGGATATTGCGGACATACTGCATGCCTTGCCCGGTGATGGTCAGCGTGGTGTCATCGGCCAGCATATCGCGCACGCTGCGTGACACACAGATGCCACCCGGCGGTGACAGGGTTTCAAGGCGCGCGGCGATGTTGACGACATCGCCCAGCACATCATCGCCATCAATCAAAACGCTGCCGTGATTGATCCCGACGCGAAAGCGGATGCGAGTGTCCTCAGGTCGGGGCGCTTCATGGGCGGTTACGGCGCGCTGTACGGCGGTAGAGGCGCGAATGGCGGCGCCGGGATGGGGGAACTCGACCAACAGCCCGTCGCCCATGGTCTTGACCACGCGCCCGCCTTCGGCGGTTACGGCGGGATCAATGACAGTGCGGCGCAGATCGTGAAGGCGGGTGAAGACTTCTTCTTCAGCGTGCGCAACCAGACGCGAAAATCCCACCACATCGGCGGCCACAATTGTCGTCGCCTTGCGTTCCATCGCTTTCACAGGTGTCTCCCTTCCCTTGTGATGCGGGCATGTACCGCCCGCAATCGCGGGCGGTCACTTTATGTCACCCGATCAATAGCTGAAACATGCGCATTTCGGGTGATATTTAGCGTGGAGGACATTTTACACCAGATATCGAGCCAGCCTTTTGACAAAACGGTTACGCCCGGTTCGTCGGTCAGGCCCGCAGAGCTTGCCAATGTGGCAAGGGTCAGCGGAATAGAGATCCAGATCATGCCGTAATAGGCAGAGATCTTGTCAAGCGGGCCATAGCCCTGCACGGAATAGGCATATTCCAGAAGGCCGGTCAGGATCAGCAGGTCGTTCTTTTCAAGGAAGTCGTAAAAGCTGCTGTAATTGGCATCAAGCAGGGCCTGCGGTGGCGTCAGGGGCATTGGCAGTGAGAACCCAAGATAGCGCGCCAGAAGGGCATCGTATTCCAAAAGCTTAAGAGCAATCTCAAGCTTTACTTCTTCGCCGTTGAACCCTGCAAGCCATTGTGCGGGCGTCGCAAAGGGTTGGTTGGCCTGATAATACCCCTTAAACGGCACGTAATTGATATAGTCGATACAGCCGGTAGACGCGTCGACCAATTGCGGGGGCAGCTTCACGCCATCAAACTGATCTTCGATCACCATGCCGCGAATGCTGTGTCCTTTGGGGTCTTTTTGAGTGGACGTCAGATACATGCCTTCACGGATATTGCCATCCATGAAGCCGCATTTCGTGAAATGCTTGGCCATGTCATCATAGGCAGGCGAGAGGTAACAGGTGCCAAGCTCGCACGCGGTGCTGTCGCCGTTCGGCGTGGGCAGGTCATAGGTGACAGTGTGGGTCTTGCCGCCAACCCGGTCGGTGGATTCCAAAATCTCGACATTGGTATAACCCATCTCGCCAAGCCGGTGCGCGAACATCAAGCCGCTTGGCCCCGCACCCAGAACGATGATGCTTGCCCCAAGATCAGTCGGCAAGGTCCAGCCAATCGTGGCGCGATTATCCAGAAGCATGCCGCCATATTGCCAGCATTGCAGCACCGATTCAAAGCAGGTCGACCCATGCACATAGATCGTGTTGCCGGTGCCCTGAACGTCGATGTAATTCCACGGCATCTTCGCCTCTAGTCCGGCATGATCGAAATGGTCAAAATAGGGCGTCCAGAGCGCCACCGGCCCGCCGGTGGTATCTTTCACGACCTCGTAATCCGGGTAGGGCCACCAATCGAGGGTGCCAAGCGTGTTATGCAGGTTTTGCATGAACTCTGCGTTGGTCCATGGCGTCGCCATCGGGCCCTGAAGCTGATACACGGTAACCAGATTTTCGGTCATCCCATTGGCCACCTCAAGGCTGAATTCCTTGGCGGTCTCATTACGATAGCCGCTGACATGGCCCAACATGTCCTCAATCGCCTGCGCCTTGAGAATAATACCAAAGGTCGGTTTTGTGGCGGGCACTTTCACCTTCACCAGCGTGGTGTGGAAGGTGTAATTCTGAAGGCTGGAAAAAACCGCCTGTTCGGCTGCGGTATAGGTAATATTGCAATTCTTGCCCAGGGTGCGCGGATCGCAGGCCACGACCAGAAGGTCGCAGGTTTTGACGACTGGCGCGCCACCGTCGATGGAAACGGTGAGAGAAACGGGATTGCTCGTGGTTGGGTTTTGCATAATCAGGCTCCTTTAGTATCTGTCAAATATCTGTTGAAAATCGCTTGAAACATGAAACCGAGTTTGGGGGTCGCGATACAACCAGGCGCATCGGGCCTGAGCAGGGTATTCATAGCACATCCAGAGGGTGTAATCAGCAAATAACTGACAGGCATGACCTGATTACCCACGGGTAAGCAAGGCATTGGTCTGGGTGACTTTAAGGGCAACAGAGCGCGCCAGAATGAGCCATAACAGCGCTGCAAGATCACGGTCCTCGCGTTCAAGCCGGGCAATGGTTTCGGCCGATAACCGGTACACATGCGCCGTGGTTTCGCAGATCACATTTGCATTGCGCGGGGTATCCAGCAGGCTTGCCAACTCGCCCACAACCGCGCCGGGGCCCATGGACCGCACCCGGATTGCCGGCTCCGTGCGTTGTGGCAACAGAACGCCCAACCGCCCGGAGGCCAGAAAATAGATATCCGCCTTGGTCTCATTGGCGGCAATAAGGGTGTCGCCAGGGTTGAGATCAAGCGCTGTCATCTGATCCATAAGATCAGGCAGTCGGGGATGGTTCTGGGCCATCCCTTGCAGCAGGCTGGTGAAATCGGGGATGTCGCCGCGGGTGTCAAGCGACGCCAGTAGCGCGGTTTCGCAGGCCTCAAGTGCCCCGTCAAGCGAGGGCCAGAGCCGGAAACCGCCGGGCGCCACATCATCCGCCGCCGCGCTGATCGGCAGGCCCCAGCGGGCGAATACGGCCTGCAAGGCCGGCGACAGGCCGGTCAGGTGGATGGCTACGCCCTGCGCCTGCATCAGATAGTCGAGCTTTTCAAGCGCCGCGCAGGCCGAGCTGTCAAAGGTGTTCACGGCGCTGAAATCAAGGATCACCGCACACGGGCTCTGGGGCGCATCGGGGGTGTGGCGCAGGGTGTCGATGAGTTGCTCGACCGAGCCGAAAAACAAGGCGCCCTG
>CBDTZA010000299.1:0-3451 GCA_965364785.1 uncultured Roseovarius sp.
TCGATCGTCTTCGATCAGGCGGAAAACCGGATGCATACGATCAAGGCGGTTCTCGTCGCCACGCTGGGGGCCTGAGATGCTGGTCGTCGCAGCCGTGGGCGGGAACGCGATCTTGCAGAGAGGGCAGCCTCTGACCGCAGAGGCGCAGCGCGCCAATGTCAAAACGGCTGCCGAGGCGCTGGCCGGGATCGTGCGCGCCGGGCACCAGTTGATCGTCACCCACGGCAATGGCCCGCAGGTGGGCCTGTTGGCGCTGCAAGGCGCGGCCTATAAACCGGACGAGGCCTATCCGCTGGATGTGCTGGGGGCCGAAACCGAGGGCATGATCGGCTATCTGATCGAGCAGGAGTTGGAAAACGCTCTTGGCCATGACCATGCCGTCGCAACCTTGCTGACCCAGGTCATCGTGGACGCAGGAGATCCGGCTTTCGGCCAACCAACCAAATTCGTCGGCCCGGTTTATGCCAAGGCGGAGGCCGGGACCCGCGCCAAGGCGGCGGGCTGGAGCATTGCGCAGGACGGGGATCATTGGCGGCGCGTCGTGCCATCGCCCAAACCTCTCGAAATCCCCGATCTGCGGGTGGTGCGATTGCTGCTCGACCAAGACGTGATCGTGATTTGCGCCGGGGGTGGGGGCATTCCGGTCCTGCGCCGCCCCGACGGCAGCCTGATCGGGGTCGAGGCGGTGATCGACAAGGATGCCGCCAGTGCGCTTCTGGCTGCTGATATTGGCGCGGATGCCTTGCTGCTGCTGACCGATGTCGATGCCGTCTATCAGGGGTTTGGCACCGATGCGGCCACGCCTCTTCGTCACCTGACACCGGATGAGGGGCGGGCGCTTGACATGCCGAAAGGGTCGATGGGGCCAAAGGTGCGTGCTGCCTGCGACTTTGCCGATCGTGGCGGGGTTGCGGGTGTCGGTCGCCTGGCCGATGCACTTGCGATTCTTGACGGCACGGCGGGCACCCGTGTGTCGCAAAAAGGCTGAGGCACCAGAATGAGCACCCAAACCACGCCAGAACCCGAAACGCTGACCGATGGCCGTATCGCGGCCATTCGCGGCGGGGTTGTCGATGTGGTGTTCGACGGCCCAGTCCCACGCATCCACGATCTGCTGTACGCCGGAACGGTCGCGCTTGAAGTGTCCGGATTGATCGGCAATGGCATGGTGCGCGCTATGGCCATGGCGCCGGTGCGCGGGCTTGGTCTTGGCATGGTGGTCAGGGCGACGGGTGGGCCGATCCGCGTGCCGGTGGGGGATGCCGTGCTGGGCCGCATGCTGAACGTCTTCGGCGCGCCGATTGATGACCGTCCTGCCCCTGTGGCAACGGAACTCCGCTCGATCCACCAACCGCCGCCAAAGCTGAGCGAGCGGGTTCTGCATTCCGAAATTCTCGAAACCGGGATCAAGGCCATCGACCTTCTGTCGCCCATCGAGCGGGGCGGCAAAACAGGGCTGTTCGGCGGTGCCGGGGTTGGCAAGACCGTTCTGATCACCGAGTTGATCAACAACACCGTGCAGCGCCATAAGGGCGTCAGCCTGTTTTGCGGCATCGGCGAACGCTCGCGTGAGGCCGAGGAGTTGTACCGCGAGATGGGTAAGGCGGGCGTTCGCGACAAGACCGTGATGGTTTTTGGCCAGATGAACGAAGCCCCCGGCGTGCGCTTTCTGGTGGGCAACACCGCGCTGACCATGGCCGAGTATTTCCGCGATGACAAAGGCCAGGACGTTCTGCTTTTGATCGACAATATCTTCCGCTTTGTCCAGGCTGGCTCCGAGGTGTCGGGGCTGATGGGGCGGATGCCGTCGCGCGTCGGCTATCAGCCAACGCTGGCCACGGAACTGGCCGCACTTGAGGAACGTATCACCTCGACCAGCCGGGGCGCGATCACCTCGATCCAGGCGGTTTACGTGCCGGCCGATGATTTCACCGATCCGGCCGCGGCGCATATCTTTTCGCATCTTTCGGCCTCGGTGGTCCTGTCGCGCAAACGGGCAAGTGAAGGGCTCTATCCTGCCGTCGATCCGCTGGCCTCTGCCTCGGTGATGCTGACACCGCTGGTGGTTGGCCAGCGGCACTATGACATCGCGCGCGCTGTGCGCCGGACATTGGCCGAATATGAGGAACTGCGCGACATCATCGCGATGCTGGGCCTGGAGGAGCTGTCTTCGGCTGACCGGGCCACAGTGGCGCGCGCCCGACGATTGGAGCGGTTCCTGACACAACCCTTTGTCACGACCGCGTCCTTTAGCGGCATGGAGGGCAAGCTGGTGCCGGTTGCGGCTACCCTTGACGGCTGTGAAACGATCCTTGGGCAGACCCAATTTGATCTGCCCGAAAGCGCTTACTACATGATTGGCGGCCTTGAGGATCTGGGGACCAAACCATGACCCTTGCACCCGACATGAGCGTCACCCTGCGCCTGCCGACCCACACGCTTTTCGAGGGGCAGGTGACGCGCCTCACTGCGGTGGCGCCGAATGGAGCCTTCGGCATTTTGCCGAACCACGTTGATTTTGTCACAGCACTGGTTCCTTCGGTCATGACGCTGCAGCTTGTCGATGGGGGCGAGGAAATCTTCGGTCTCGACGAAGGCATGCTTGTCAAGAAAGGGCACGCGGTGATGGTGGCCACCCTGCGCGGGGTCCATGGTGATGATCTGGGCAGTCTGCAACAGACCGTAGAGGCCAGCTTTATCCAAATGAATGAAGAGGAACGCCAGGCCCGGTCCGCCCTGTCGCGGCTTGAGGCATCCATGGTCAGACGCTTTGCCGAGTTGCAAGGATCAAAGCAATGACACCCAAGCCTGATAAACCCGCGGACGAGATTGCGCGCCACGCCAAGCGGATGAAATCGAAACGCGATCATCCGGGGCCAAGCCCATTGCGCGGCATTGGCACCTTCGGGATGATCGGCTGGTCCATCGTGGTGCCGACCGTGGGGGGGGCGTTTCTGGGCCTCTGGCTGGACCGCGTGGCGCCTCAGAGGTTTTCCTGGACGCTCGCCCTGATCCTCGGTGGCGTGGTCCTGGGCGCTTTTATCGCCGCAGCCTGGATCAACAAAGAAGGAGGTGACGGATGATGGTGGTGGATTGGAATGCCCTGATGCTGGGTTTGGCGGTTGGTGCTGTCATGAGCGTTGCCTTTTTCGGCGGGCTGGCTGTGGGGATGCGGCTTGCGCTGCGCACTGACAGCCCGATCAAAATCCTGTCCCTGAGTGCCGCGTTGCGGATCGCCGTTTTGCTGGGGATTGGCTGGGTTGTCGTGGCGCAGGGCGGGCCATGGGCCGCTCTCGGTTATGGGGGCGCGTTCTTCGTCGCGCGGCTCGTTGCGATGACGCTTGCCCGCATCGGCGCAACTGCCGGAGGCGCAGAATGAATCTGTCGCCTGATCAGACCATCATGTTCGACGCGTGGGGCATCCCTATCAACGCGACCATCTTTTACACGT
>CBDTZA010000300.1:0-3433 GCA_965364785.1 uncultured Roseovarius sp.
CCTTTTTGCCCTCAAGGCTTTCAAGCAACGCGGTTTCCTCACCACAGATATAGGCGCCGGCGCCGTGATGCAGGTAGATGTCGAAATCCCAGCCCGATTTGCAGGCATTCTTGCCGACAAGACCGGCCTCGTACGCCTCGTCAATCGCGGCCTGAAGGGCCTCGCGTTCGCGGATATATTCGCCACGAATATAGATATAGCAGGCATGCGCCTGCATCGCGAATGACGCGATAAGACAGCCCTCGACAAGGGTATGCGGATCGTGGCGCATGATCTCGCGGTCTTTGCAGGTGCCGGGTTCGGATTCATCGGCATTGACCACAAGATAGCTGGGCCGCCCGTCGCTTTGCTTGGGCATGAACGACCATTTCAGACCCGTAGGAAAGCCTGCGCCGCCCCGGCCCCGAAGCCCGCTGGCCTTCATCTGATTGACGATCCAGTCGCGCCCGTTCTGCAAAATCTTTGCCGTTCCATCCCAATGACCACGGGCAATCGCGCCTTTCAGGCTACGATCATGCATCCCGTAGATATTGGTAAAGATACGGTCCTGGTCCTTCAGCATAAGGCTCTACCTCTGATTATCCTGGCGCAGCCGCCAGATTTGATAGGTCACCACCAGCGCCCATATGAGCGCGGCAATGGCGGCCAGATCGAACAAAAAGACAAACCGTACCGGCCAGCCCATCTGTCCCCCCAGCCATTGGGCGGCCATCCAGATCAACATGGTCGCCGCAATCACCACACCGGCGGTGCGGCCCTTGCGTGCCATGTGTTGGTCCTTGTCGTGCTCGCCCATCGCTTGCATCATCCTTCGTATACGCCGCCCTTGGCAACGCGTTTGGAAAACTCTGTCTCACCGCCTGCCGCCAGCACCCTGGCCTGGTCGACCCAGGTGTCGCGGCTGACCCGGCCCTTGAACCCTTTCAGGTTCTGGTCGACCCAGGTTATTTCATCCGCACTCCAGTCGGCGATCTGGTCGAAGTGGTAAAAGCCAAGCTCGTTGCACAGAACCTCAAGTTTCGGCCCCACGCCCTTGATCTGCTTGAGATCATCCGCCTTGCCGCCCTTGGGCGCGCGCAGCGCTTTGGGCCGGGTGCCGGCCCCTGCCGGTGCATCTGCTGGTTTGGTCTTTGTCGCCTTGGCCTTTGCCGCCTTGGCCTTGGTCTTGGGGGCTGCCTTGGGTTTGGCCTTGGCCTCAGTCTCATGGCGCCGCTCGTCCTTGGCTTGCGAAAGCTGCTCTTCACCGCCGGGAGTGGTGCCCGATTTCACCGCCGTCACGCCGCTCGCTGCCGCCGCCACTGTGGTGGTTGGCTCTGCCGCAGGGGCCGTACTGTCATCTTCATCGGGGGCAACATGGCCGGTGACACCGCTTACCTCTGCCACCTTTGCCTTGACATCCTTGCCCTCGACTCTGCGATCCTCGGACGCATCGCCGGTACAGATCAGCCGCGTAATCACGAGGCCGACGAACACCGCGACGGCGAGGCCCAAAAGCAGCGCCGCAAAAAAGCCGACCGCGCCGGATGTGACCCACAGAACCAGCAAACCGACCACGACGGCCAGCCCCCAGCAAACAATCTGGCAGGTGCTCAGTTTCGATGTATCAAACATAACAAGTTACCCCCTGTGGTTATCACGCAGGCGCGTTCAATAAATGCCGCCCTTTTTGGCCCGGGCAGAAAATTCCGTCTCTTTCCCCTCAGCCAGCAATTTTGCCTGCTCAACCCAAGTGTCCCGGCTGACCCGGCCCTTGAACCCTTCAAGGTTCTGGTCGACCCAACTGATCTCGTCCTCAGTCCATTTCGCGATCTGATCAAAGTGGTAAAAGCCCATGTCATTGAGCAGCTTTTCAAGCTTTGGCCCAACGCCCTTGATCATCTTGAGATCGTCCGCCCCGGATTTGCGCGGGGCTTTCATCACGCGGGGTTTCTTGCCCGCCCCAACTTGCGCCCCAACTTGCGCGCCGACTTGCGCAGTGGGCTCTGCCGGTGTCTGCACCGGCCTGGCGGCGGGTTTGACTGCCGGTTTCGCCTTGCTCTTGGCCTGCGCTTCGGCCTTGGTGGCGCCGGTCACATCGGCCTTGGCTTTGGCCGCAGGTTTTGACGCCGCAGGTTTTGGGGCCGCAGGTTTCGGGGCCTCTGCCTTGGCTGTGGATTTTGACGCCACGGCCACCGGCGCGTCGTTTTGCTTGACCTTAGGCGCGGCGGGCTTGTGATTGGCCCCCTTGTCGCGCCAGGGCGTCAGGATCGGCACCTCGGTGCCATCAATCCGCTTGATGGTGTCGCCAATGTCGCTGGCCTGTTGCGCGCTTGCATTATATTTGGCGCGATCCTTGTCAAAATCGACGAGGCTGGTGAGGCCGGATTTCGGCTCGGCGGCGTAGCGGCCATTTTGCGGGCCCGGCGTGGGCACCTTGCCGGCGGCCAGCTCGTCGATCATCTCGGCGAAACGGGCGGCGGTCAGATCTTCATAGTAATCCTTGCCGATCTGGGCCATCGGCGCGTTGGCGCAGGCACCAAGGCATTCGACCTCTTCCCAGGAAAACTTGCCATCCGCCGACACCTCATGCGCGCGCGGCGCGATTTTCTCGCGGCAGACCGCAATCAGGTCCTCGGCGCCACAGATCATGCAGGTGGTGGTGCCACAGACCTGAATATGCGCCATGGTTCCGACCGGCTGAAGCTGGAACATGAAATAGAAGGTCGCCACTTCGAGGGCGCGGATATAAGCCATGCCAAGCATGTCGGCGACATGCTCGATCGCCGGGCGGCTCAGCCAGCTTTCCTGCTCCTGCGCACGCCACAACAGCGGAATGATCGCGCTGGCCTGACGGCCCTCGGGGTATTTGCTGATCTGCCCTTGGGCCCATTCCAGATTGGCGGGGCTGAAGGCAAAGCTTTCGGGCTGCTCGTGATGAAGACGGCGTAGCATCTATGCACAGGCTCCTGTGGTCAGTTTGACGCCCCCGTTGGAAAGCCGTTCGGCCCCGCCAGAGGAAAGTTTATAAGCCGTGATGTCGAGCGCCTGCTGACGGGTCAGCCCGGTCTGAAACTCGACCGGCAGGTAATCGGACTCACCCACCAATTCGCAACCGACACTGGCCACAGCCGCGTCATAGGCAGCGATATCCTGGGTGGATACCCCCTGCGGCGGCAGGGCACAGGCGGCGGTCAATCCAAGGCAGGCCCCGGCGAATACTGTCTTGCGCATCATTGGGCACATAGCTCCTTGTTAATCGTCAATGAATCTTCGTCGACATTCATTTCAGCCTCGCCATCGGCAACCATCTTGGCGATCACCGGGCGCATTTCCTTGGCGTTGAACCCTGCGGCTGGCAGCATCCGGTGCGAGTCTCCGCGGCTCATCGAACAGCCGACCGTTGCCATATAGGTGAGAAAATCGCTGCGCAATTGCTCGGTGCTGCGCGGGGTGG
>CBDTZA010000301.1:0-3424 GCA_965364785.1 uncultured Roseovarius sp.
CCTTGCCCGTCTGGGCCGCACCACTGTCGCTTTTCCTCTGGCCTCTGCTGGCCCTGGGGCTGGCCCGTCTCGCCTTTGCGAGGGTCGAGCCATGAAGCGCGCGCTGATCACAACCTGCCTGCTCGCCACCACTCTGCTTGCCGCCTGCAAGGAGGATACGGCCCAAGCGCCGGACCCGGTCACCATGACCGCCGACGCCCTCAGCCATTTCTGCCTGATGCAGGTTGATAACCACCCCGGCCCCAAGGCGCAGATCCATCTCAAAGGCCTGCCCGACCCGATCTTTTTTGCGCAGATGCGCGACGCGCTGGCCTATGTGAAGGGGCCGGAACGCGATGCTGATATCCTTGCCTTCTACGTCAGCGACATGGGCGCGGCGGTAAGCTGGGAGACCCCCGGCACCGACAACTGGGTCAACGCCGATACAGCCGCTTTTGTGGTCGGTGCCGATGTCACCGGCGGCATGGGCGCGCCCGAGATCGTCCCCTTCGCCGACCCCGCCGCGGCACAGGATTTTGCCGCCCGCAATGGTGGTCAGGTGATGACCCTGAAGGATATCCCGGCGGCAACGGTCCTTGCCCCGGTCGATATCATTTTGAACGAGGAACCCCCGTCATGACCACAACCCGCCGCCGTTTCCTGAGTATTTCCGCCGCCGCACTGGCCCTACCGGGCGCGGCCACGGCCCTGCCGCAAACCGCGCGCTGGACCGGGGTTGCCTTGGGCGCCTCCGCCTCGGTGACGCTGGCAGGCATCAGCCCGATTGATGCCCGCCCCGTCTTTGCCGGACTCGAGGCCGAGCTTGCGCGGCTTGAGCGGATCTTCAGCCTCTACCGCCCTGACAGCGCCCTTGTGCGCCTCAATGAAACAGGCCGCCTTACAAACCCGCCGCCCGAATTGCTGGAACTGCTGGCGCTGGCAGGCACGATCCATCGCGCCACGAAGGGTGCCTTTGACCCCACGGTGCAGCCGCTCTGGCAGGCGCTGGCCACAGGTGGCGATGTCACTGCCGCACGTCAACGCGTCGGCTGGGATGCCTTGCGCATCGACGCGCAGGAAATCCGCTTTACCCGCCCCGGCATGGCGCTTACCCTCAACGGGATCGCGCAGGGCGAGATCACCGACCGGATCGCGGCGCTGCTCACGCGGCAGGGCTTTGGCAATGTGCTGGTTGATATCGGCGAAATTGCCGCCCGCGGCCACAGGCCCGATGGCACCCCCTGGCAGGCCGGGATCGCCACACCGCAAGGCACCATCGTGCACCGCGTCAGCCTAAGCGACCGTGCTCTGGCCACCTCCGCCCCCAAAGGCACGCTGCTGAGCGCGGATCAGGGCCACATCCTTGGCCCGCAAGGGCAGGGGCCACGCCACAGCCTTGTCACCCTGTCTGCACCCAAGGCGGCGCTGGCTGACGGGCTTTCAACCGCGCTTTGCCTGCTTGACGGCACGGCGGGGCAGGATGCCGTCGCGCATTTCCTGGATGCCGCCATCGAATTCATCGCCTGACCATTATTTCCAACCTCAGTGGAGTACGACCCCTATAAAAATCAGCCTCATAACAACCGCAGCTCTGGCTTTGGCGCTGGCCACCCCGGCCCTGGCCGAGGGCGACGCCGCCGCCGGCGAAAAGGTGTTCAAGAAATGCAAGGCCTGCCATCAGGTGGGGGAAGGCGCCACAAACCGCGTTGGCCCGGTCCTTAACGGCATCGTCGGGTTAGCGGCCGGAATAAACGAAGAGTTCAAATATTCGCCCGTAATGCAGGAACGCGCCGCCGCAGGGCTGGTCTGGACCGATGAGGAACTGATCGCTTTTCTGACCAGCCCGAAAAAATACATGGAGGGCACCAAGATGTCCTTTGCCGGTCTGCGCAAGGACGACGATATCGAAGACGTCATCGCCTATCTGGCAAGCTTTGAATAAAGCGCCAAATCCCACAACCGTCCGCCCAGCCCCCTGCCGGGCGGACGGTTTCATTTGCGTCCCTCGGCCTCGTCAATCAGGCCGCGCACCCATTTTGTGACCCACCAGTTTACCGGCAGGCCGAGCGGAACGCAGGCAATCAGCGCGCTCACCGGCGGGATGATTGGCAAGCCTATCGCTTGCCCCATCAGCCCCAGCATGAACAGATTGATCGCCACCGCCAGCGCGGTGAACGGATAAAGCAGCAGGAAAAGCCGCGTCGGGTATGGGCCTGTATCGGTCATGCCTTGACGCTCGCGCCCTCCAGCGCCCGCGCCACCAGCCCCGCCACACCGGGCGCAGAGCCGATCGGCTCAAGGCATGCACCGTTGAATTCCGCCAGCTTCAGGGCCTCGGGGATATCGTCAATCACATGCCCCCCCTTGGCGGCAAAGAACGGCAGGCAGATCGCCTGGCTGCCCAGATCAACCGCCACATCGGCCAGAAGCGGCGGCTCTTCCACAAAGCCCACACGGATCTCGGCAAAGGGCAGGTGCCCCGACAGGGCGCTTGCAAACGCCTGCGTATCGCGCGCCGAATTGCGGCTGCGACCCGAGCCATGGGCGGCGATGAAAAGCCTGGTCTCGCAAGCCTGCCAGCCCTCGCGCAGCAGGACGCCACGCAGCAGGCCCGCCGTCATCTCCGGCAGGCCGGGATCAAGACCCAAGGGTGGCAATATATCCGCCTGCCGGTCGCGCAACCGCTTGCGCAGCTCATCGCCGGTGAACCATCCTGCCGTCATGAACAGCGGATAGATCAGCGGGTGCGGCCCCGCCGCCTGCAATGCGGTCTCAAGCGCGCCAGGCTTGGCCAGCGTGGCGCTTGCGATCTGCCAGCCGGGCAGGGCGCGGCTGACCTCGGCGGCAAAGCCTGCCAGCGTGGCCTCGGCGGGGTCAGGCTCTGAGGGTTGGCCATGGCTGACGATGATCGCGCTACCGCTCAATGGCTTGTTCCTTCCGAGAATGTGATCTTGTTGAAAACATTGTATTTTCCGGACGGTTTGCGCATCGGTAGCCGGGTCACCTCCTCCAGCGTTTTGGCGTCATAGACGATGACCGCGCCGTCGTCCTCCCAGACCGAAACCAGCGCATGGCTGCCATCGCGGGTAAACTCCACATGCGCCAGCGTGGCGCCGGGCACCGGCCGCAGGGTACGCACGATCTCAAGGCTCTGCTTGTCGATTACATGCATCGCGTCCTTGTTCGGCCCAAAAAACACATCTGCCCAGAAGTAGGGCGAATTCTCGTGGCTTCGAAGAAAAAATCCCGGCCCGTCGGTTTTGATCGTCTGGATCACCTGCCAGGTTTCGGTGTCGATCACCGAGAGCATGGCCTCTTTCAGATGCGGCGTCGCCATCACCCGGCGTTTGCCCATCTGCCAGGAGATGCCCGAGCCAAGATGCGGCATGCCGGGCAGGGGGAAGCGGGCAATTTCCTTGCCGACATTCAGGTTGACGACAACACC
>CBDTZA010000302.1:0-3416 GCA_965364785.1 uncultured Roseovarius sp.
AAGATACCAATGTTTGTCGGTTTTGTTGTATCCTCCAAGCTTTTCGTCACCGAAGAGAACACAAAGCTGCATGCGCAAAGGTCGAATCGCATATTGACTGCTTTCGTCAAGACGGTGGATCAGAGTCGCAACCGAATGGTCAACTCCTTCAAGGTATTCGTCCAAACCAATCTTGCCCTGTATCCGCATAATCCCTCTCTAAATCCTTGTTACCTAAACTATAGCAGCGATTGCTAGCCCAATATAGGGAAATTCCATGTCACCACTGCACATCAAAAAGGGCTCGAACAAGCATTCGGCCTATAATCTGCGTCCCAACTTTTCGGATACCACCGAGCGTCACACGCTGGCCGTGCTTGTCGACAATGAACCCGGCGTTCTGGCGCGGGTGATCGGCCTGTTCTCGGGGCGCGGCTATAATATCGAGAGCCTGACCGTGGCCGAGGTGGATCATACCGGCCATACCAGCCGCATCACCATCGTCACCACCGGCACGCCGCAGGTGATCGAACAGATCAAGGCGCAGCTTGGCCGCATCGTGCCGGTGCATACGGTGCATGACCTGACCGTAGAGGGCCCCGCCGTCGAGCGCGAGCTGGCCCTGCTCAAGGTCGAGGGTGACGGCGAGAAACGGGTCGAGGCGCTGCGGCTGGCGGATATCTTTCGCGCCAGTGCGGTTGACAGCACGCTCAACAGCTTTGTGTTCGAGATCACCGGCGCGCCGGAAAAGATTGACGCCTTCGCCGAATTGATGCGCCCGCTTGGCCTTATCGAGATGGCGCGCACCGGTGTCGCCGCCCTGCGCCGCGGCGTGCAGTAAACCAATCACCAGCACCACAAAGGCGGGACCCATCGGCCCCGTTTTTTATGGCGGCGGCTCAGTTTCCCCCATTGCCCGCCGCAAATTTGTCGCCTTGAGAAAAGTCGGGTCGCAGACAGGCGACCAAAGCCGGGCAATCCGGGTAATCGTTTTGACAATGATTGACCCGGAGATCCAAAATGACTCAGTTGACTGATCTGTCCAAGGTAAGCGCCAACGTGGATACGGCCAATGGCCTGCCCAACGCCCATTACACTGATCCCGCCGTTTTCGAGGAAGAAAAGCACGCGCTGTTGTTTTCGCAATGGGCCGGGCTTGCAGTTGGCGCCGATGTACCAGAGCCGGGCGATGCCAAGCCGGTCGAGTTTCTCGGCATGCCGCTTTTGCTGATCCGCGACAAGGATGGCGATGTGCGGGTGTTTCAGAACATCTGTCGTCACCGCGGCATGATCCTTGTGGAAGAGCCGCGCAAGATCGAAGGCGCCATTCGCTGTCCCTATCATTCGTGGTGCTATTCGACCAAGGGCGACCTTGTCAGCACGCCGCATGTGGGCGGTCCGGGCCACAACACCCACGCGGCGATCAAGCGCGACGAGCTTGGCCTTAATGAAGTGCGCAGCCACATCTGGCGCGATGTTGTCTGGATCAACGTCTCGGGCGATGCGCCGGTGTTTGAAGTGGCCATGTCGGACATCATGGAACGCTGGAAAGAGTTTGAACTGCCGGTCTATCACGGTGGTCACGACAGCCGGTTTGAGCTGGAAGTACAATGTAACTGGAAACTGGCGGTCGAGAATTATTGCGAAAGCTATCACTTGCCTTGGGTGCATCCGGGCCTCAACAGCTATTCCAAGCTGGAAGACCATTATCACATCGAAAAGCCCGGCGAATTTTCCGGTCAGGGCACGATGGTCTACCGGCAGCTTACAAACGAAAACGGCGACAAGTTTCCTGATTTTGAAGAGGTCGGCAACAAGTGGAATGAACAGGCCGAATATATCGCGGCCTATCCCAATGTTTTGCTGGGCGTGCACCGCGACCATGCCTTTGCAATTATTCTGGAACCCAAAGGCCCGGAAAAAACGGTTGAGCATGTCCACTTCTATTATTCCGTCCCCAATAGCGATGAAGGCCTGCGTGCGCGCAACACCCAGCTGTGGAAAACCGTGTTTGAGGAGGACATCTTTGTGGTTCAGGGCATGCAAAAGGGCCGTCACGCCGATATGTTCGACGGCGGTCGGTTTTCGCCGGTGATGGATAGCCCGACGCATTGCTTCCACCATTGGGTGGCAAGCAAGGTCGGCACGCATCGCGGGATGGCAAAGGCGGCTGAATGAGCGATCTGCACGAACAGATGTTGGCGGCGCATGCGGCGCGGGATCAGAAGGCTCTGATCTCGCTTTATGCCGCAGCCGCCGACAGTGCCAATGATCTGGATGCGGCCTGCTTTTTTCTGACCCACGCCTATATCTTTGCGCTAGAGGCCGGCGCGCCGCAAGCGCACGACCTGCATGCCCGCCTGAAACGGCACGGGCGCGAGGCCTGAGGTTAGCCGCCTACGAAAATTCTGCGAATTTTCCGGCGTCCGTGTGCCTCTGCTCTTTGTCTAGGAGGAGCTGAGCGCGGGGTTTTCCGGCGTCTCTCCTGCCGCGCAGATCAGCCGGTAAAGATGCCAGGTGGCATGCCCCAAAAGGGGCAGCACGATAAACAGCCCCAGAAACCCCGGCAGCAAGGCCATAAAGGTCAGCACGGCAATGATCGCGCCCCAAGCCAGCATCGGCAAAGGGTTCTGCATGACCACCTCAAGGCTGGTCAGCATCGCGGTCACAAAATCCACCTCACGATCCAGCAAAAGCGGCAGGGAAATCACCGTGATCGCATAGATAAACAACGCAAACAGAGCGCCCACACAGGTGCCGACGACCAACATTCTAAGACCCTGATCTGTAAAATAAACCTCGAAGGACGACGACACATTGGTCATTGTTGAAAGGCCCATAAACAGCGCAAAAATCATATGCGCCAGAAAGAACCAGAACAAAAAGACCATGATAATAATCACGCAGATCGACGGCAGTTGGCGGCGCCGCTGATGGGCAATCACGCCCATCACGTCGGAGGCAACAAGCGCGCGGCCCTGCTCAAGGCGATGGCTGACCTCATAGAACCCTACGGCGGCGAATGGCCCCACCAGCGGAAACCCCACAGCCGCAAAGATAAGCCAATAGCTTTTTCCGGTGCTCCAGGTGACCCCGGCCATGATCAGCCCCACCGCCACGTACACGCCCGCGAACATCACCGCATAGCCCGGCGCACGGCGCATGTCACCCCACCCCCGGCGCAGCGCCTCACCCAGCATGGCAAAGCGCACCTCCCCCATCTCGGGCCGTCCAAGCGGCTTGATCTCACTGGCTGGCATCTAAACCCCCTTCCGGTTTTGCAAGAGGTTAGCCAAGGCCGCGCCCGTCGCAAAGATGTAACTCAAATTCAGCTTAGTACCGGGGGGCGTTTCATGGGCCAGAGCGTCGCCTCGTGATAGGCCTGCGCCAGATCTAACAACCGCCCCGGAGTGGCAACCAGAATATCAACACCTTCC
>CBDTZA010000303.1:0-3390 GCA_965364785.1 uncultured Roseovarius sp.
CATAGACGCGGCCGATCTCGATCTTGAAATCAACCAGCTTGATGCCGACACCAAACATCACACCGGCCATGAAATCATTGACCCGCAAGGCAAGGCTCAGGATATCGTCCATGTCCTGCTGGCTGGCCCAGCCAAAGGCGGCGATATGTTCTTCGGTCACCAGAGGATCGCCAAGCGCGTCATCCTTGAGGCAATATTCGACAATCGGGCGCGGCAATTGCGTGCCCTCTTCGATCCCAAGGCGTTTGGCCATCGACCCGGCGGCATAGTTGCGCACGATGATCTCAAGCGGGACGATCTCGCAGGCGCGCACCAATTGTTCACGCATGTTGATGCGCTTGATGAAATGCGTCGGCACGCCGATCGTGTTCAGTCCGGTCATGAAATATTCCGAGAGCATGTTGTTCAGCACGCCCTTGCCTTCGATAACCGCCTTTTTCTCAGCGTTGAAAGCGGTGGCATCATCCTTGAAATATTGAATGATTGTGCCGGGTTCAGGCCCTTCATAAAGGGTCTTTGCCTTACCTTCGTAAATTTTCTTGCGCCGCGCCATGCCAACTCCGTCGGTTGGGTCAGGGGCCGAGTCCCCTGTACCGTTGCGCCGTCATAGTGCATGGGCAGGATTGTCGCAAGATCGCGTTGGCCCCTTGCCCTTTGGCGCGCGGGATTGCATATCTGGATAAACATAAATCCTTGACTGATGGGGAATGGACCTATGACCACATTCGATGATCGCGAAAATGCGTTTGAAAATAAATTCGCCCATGACGAGGAAATGAAATTCCGCGCCGAGGCCCGCCGCAACAAGCTGTTAGGCCTGTGGGCGGCGGAACTCCTGGGCAAAACCGGCGATGCGGCTGATGCCTATGCCAAAGAGGTCGTCAAAGCCGATTTCGAAGAAGCCGGCCACGAAGACGTCGTGCGCAAGGTTGCCGGCGATCTCGGCGACATCGCCGATGCCAATACGATCCGTGCCAAGCTGCACGAATTGCACAAGATTGCTAAAGTTCAGTTGATGAAAGAAGTTTAACAGCTTTTTTCTCTCGGAAATTACGAGGCGCGCCCCAACGGGTGCGCCTTTTTTAGTGACAGATTTAAACGTTAAGCCCCGGCTAAGCCCCGCCACCTAATCTGAGGATTGGTGGTTTAAGGGGGATGCGTTATGCACAGAGGAATTTTAGCGGTCCGGCAACGGGTCTGGCCCGCGTCACGGCAAATCTTGCCGCTGCTGATCGGAGGGCTGTGCCTCTGGGCGATTGGCCAAAGGTTCGACGCTGCCAGCCTGTCGCAGATCGGCAGCGCGATGCTTGGTCTTGAGGCGACGCAGTGGATCATGGCCATGCTGGCCACCGCGCTTAGCTTCTGGGCGCTCGGGCGATATGACGTGGTGCTGCACCGCCATCTGCGCACCGGCTGTGCGCCCGCGCATGCCGCCCGCGTCGGGGCCGCCGCCATCGCGCTTGGGCAGGTTCTGGGCATGGGGGTGCTGACCGGTGCGCTTGTGCGCTGGCGGCTTTTGCCGGGGCTGTCGCTGGTCGAGACCACCAAGCTTTCGCTTGCCGTGGCGCTTTCGTTTTTCGCAGGGCTTGCGGCGGTTGTCGGGGTAGCGGGGTTATTTCTGCCGCTGGACTTTATGTCGAAACCATTTGCCGCTGGAATAACATTATCTATTATTTCCATTATGTTGCTGGCCTTTCTTTACCCTGAAATTCGGATATTTGGCCGCTCTTTCACCCTGCCGTCGCTGCTGGCATTTTGCAAAATCGCCACGCTGACCCTGCTGGATACCGCCGCTGCGGCGCTTGCGCTTTATGTGCTGCTGCCGTCAGGCCTGGACATCGCGTTTATCACGCTCTTTCCGGTCTATCTGGCCGCACTCACGGCAGCGCTTGTCAGCGGAACGCCGGGCGGTGTCGGGCCTTTCGAGCTTACCGCGCTGGCGCTTTTACCTCAGGGGGCAGCGCCTGACCTGATGGCGGGTATTCTGGCCTTTCGCCTGATCTATTACGCGCTGCCCGCACTCATCGCCGCATGGTTTCTCTATTGGGGCGAGGCAAACACCATGCCGCCTGTCCTGTCTGGATTAAAACCGATCTCCGATCTCCCGCCCGATATCAGCCGTTCAGAGCTTGGCGTATGCCTGCAAAACGGCGCGCAGCTGCTTGCCGAGGGGTCGACACAGCTTGCTGTCGTCTCGACACCACAGACGGAAACGGTGATTTTTGACCCCATTAGCGGCCCGGCAACGGCGGCCCTTCCCGCTCTGATTGACCTTGCGCGGCGGCGCAACAAGGTTGCCCTGATCTACAAGACCACGCCGCGTGTCGCGGCCGCGTTGCGCCGGGCGGGCATGGTCACGCTGCACATCGCCGATGAGGCGGTGATTGATCCGCAAAACTTTCACCTTGAGGGGCGCAAATACCGGCAATTGCGGCGCAAACTCCGCCAGGGCACCGAGGCGGGCGTGAGCATTGCTCGGGCGGACAGGCTTCCGGTGGCAGAGATGGCGCGGGTGGACGCCGACTGGCAGGCGCTCAATGGCTGTGCGCGAGGGGTGTCGATGGGGCAATTTTGTCCCACTTACCTACATCATCACCATGTCTACATGGCTCGGCAGAACGGCATTCTGGTAGGGTTCGCAAGCTTTCATGCCTCGGACAAGGAACGTTGTCTCGACCTCATGCGCTCTGGCAGAGACGCGCCCCCCGGGACCATGCATATGCTTGTCGCTTATGCTCTGTCCGAGGCCCGCGAGATCGGTCTCACTAGGGTGTCGCTGGCCGCGCAACCCTGCCAGCACAGCGCGCGCGCGGCCCTGCCCCGGTGGATTGGGCGAATGATTGCCCGCCACTCGGGCGGCGTCGGTCTGGTCCAGTTTAAGGCCAGCTTCGCGCCGCGCTATCAGCCGCTTTATGCGCACGGCGCCAGTTGGTCCGCCCTGGCACTCGGCCTTGCGGACCTTGCCCGCGCCATCAAATGTACAAAAATCACCGCCCCCAATCGGAACCAACCTCACAATGGTCATGAGGAAAATGAGTTTGCGCCAGATCGACAATCATGACACGAAACGCGCTACACTTATCCGGGACATACCGATGACAAATGCCTTTTCCCAAATGCTTGCCGCCCGCGACTGGATTCTTGCCGACGGCGCCACTGGGACCAATCTTTTCAATATGGGCCTGCAATCGGGGGATGCCCCAGAGATGTGGAACGATCAGCACCCTGACCGGATTGAGCTTTTGTACAAACAGGCCGTCGATGCCGGCAGCGATCTGTTCCTGACCAATTCGTTTGGTGGCAATGCCGCGCGGCTCAAGCTGCATAATGCAGCGAAACGTGCGCGCGAGCTGTCGCGCATTTCGGCCGAGATTGGCCGTGAGGTGGCGG
>CBDTZA010000304.1:0-3390 GCA_965364785.1 uncultured Roseovarius sp.
GGGATGCTGTTTCTGACGCCTTTCATGCTGCGCTGGATGCAGCAACGCACCATTCGCCACGCGGTGCGTGCGGGGTTCTTGTCGGCGGGCGGTCTGTTTGTCCTCGGCGCGGCCCTGTCGGGCCTGCCATGGGTGACGGTCTGTGCGCTTGCCTCGGCGTCGTTCTTTCTGATCCTGCTGGATGTGTCGGGCGGCTTGCCGTTTCTGCTGGCGGTCAAACCGTCCGAGCGCACCGAGATGTCGGCGATCTATGCCAGTTACCGCGATGTCTCTGGCATCCTGACACCGGGGATATCCTGGCTGGTGCTGTTGGTGGCGCCGATGCCAGGGATATTTGCGGTGGGCGGTGTTGCGCTTTGGGGCGCGTGGGGGCTGGCGCGCAATCTGCATCCGCGTCTTGGGCAGGCGCGTGTGGTACTTGAACCTGTTACCGCTCTGGCCGTTGCGCCGGGCGGGCAAGTCACAGGGCTGGCCCAGTGAAATTTTGCTTCCCTCAGCGCCCAAAACCCGATATCTGAACGCCCATGATCAAATGCGCCACATATGCCCCGACCCGACGCCGACGCCTCTGCGCCTGACGTCGCCGCACGTTTGATCCTTGCGCGCGGCTGGTGCGCGCCGCTCCCTTCATGAAATTCCCATCCCCTTCAAATCATTGACTTGGCCCCGGTGTTGCGGCACTGAAAGGGCCTCTGACACAAGGAAAACCTGACATGATCCCGTCTGTTCTGCCCACATACAATCGCGCGCCTCTGACCTTTGTCAAAGGCGAAGGCAGCTGGCTTATCGAGGCCGACGGGCGACGTTTTCTTGATCTGGGGGCCGGGATTGCGGTCAACGCACTTGGTCATGCCCATCCGGCGCTGGTGGCGGCGCTGACCGCACAGGCGGGCGCGCTGTGGCACACCTCGAACCTCTACCAGATCCCCAAGCAACAGGAACTTGCCGACAAACTGGTGGCCCATACCTTTGCCGACACGGTATTTTTCACCAATTCGGGCACTGAAGCCTGCGAGCTGGCGATCAAGATGGCGCGCAAGCATTTCTATGACGCGGGTCAGCCCGCGCGCACCGATATCATCGCCTT
Organism: uncultured Roseovarius sp.; assembly: GCA_965364785.1. Lineage (GTDB taxonomy): Bacteria > Pseudomonadota > Alphaproteobacteria > Rhodobacterales > Rhodobacteraceae > Roseovarius. Next base: position 1,088 of record CBDTZA010000304.1, read on the forward strand.
TGAGGGCTCGTTTCATGGCCGCTCGTCCGCGGGCATCGCCGCGGCGGGCTCGGAAAAGATGACCAAGGGCTTCGGGCCGCTCTTGCCGGGCTTCAAGCATCTCGGCTGGGGCGATCACGATGCCCTTGATGTGGCGATTGATGACAACACCGCCGCCATCCTGATTGAACCGGTCCAGGGCGAAGGCGGCATCCGCCCGCTGCCCGATCAATGCCTCAGGGGGCTGCGCGCGCTTTGTGACGAAAAGGGCATCCTTCTGATTTTGGACGAGGTGCAATGCGGAATGGGGCGCACCGGGCGCCTGTTTGCCCATGAATGGGCAGGCGTGACCCCCGATATCATGATGGTCGCCAAGGGCATCGGCGGCGGCTTTCCCCTCGGGGCGGTGCTCGCAACCGAGGCGGCGGCCTCGGGTATGACGGCGGGCACGCATGGCTCGACCTATGGCGGCAACCCCCTCGGCTGCGCCGTGGGCTGTGCCGTGATGGACCTGATCACCGATCCCGATTTCCTGCCCGAAGTGAACCGCAAGGCCGGCCTCATGCGCCAAAAGCTAGAGGGTCTTGTGGCCGCGCATCCGCAGGTCTTCGAGGCGGTGCGCGGTGCGGGCCTGATGCTGGGCCTCAAATGCACGGCATCCAATCTCGATGTGGTCAATGCGGGCTACGGCGCGCTGGTGATCTCAGTGCCCGCCGCAGACAATGTGGTGCGCCTGTTGCCGCCGCTCAACATCACTGACGATGAAATCGCCGAGGCGATCACCCGGCTGGATAGGGCGGCCAAGGCCGTCGAAGCCGCCTGATCTTTCATCGTTCCCGAAATACTCCGGGGGTGTGGGGGCTGGCCCCCACATGCCTCACCTGACAAAAAGCGATCCCACCATGCAGCATTTTCTCGATATCCACAAAACCCCTGCCGACCATTTGCGCGCCATCATTGATCAGGCGCGCGACATGAAAGATGCGCGCTCGGGGCGTCCGCGTGGCATGCCCGATGATGAGCAGCCTCTGGCGGGGCGCATGGTGGCGCTGATCTTTGAAAAGCCATCAACCCGCACTCGGGTCAGCTTTGACGTCGGTGTGCGCCAGATGGGTGGCCAGACCATGGTGCTGTCGGGCACCGATATGCAGCTTGGTCATGGCGAAACCATCGCCGACACCGCCCGGGTGCTGTCGCGCTATGTGGATTTGATCATGATCCGCACCTTTGACGAAAGCGTTCTGCTGGACATGGCCGAATACGCCGATGTTCCGGTGATCAACGGCCTGACGGATCGCACGCACCCTTGCCAGATCATGGCCGATATCCTGACCTATGAGGAACATCGCGGCCCGATCAGAGGCAAAAAGGTAGTGTGGTCGGGGGACGGCAACAATGTCTGCGCCTCACTTCTGCATGCGGCGGGTCAGTTCGGGTTTGACCTGACCTTTACCGGCCCGATGCAGCTTGACCCAGAGGGCGAGTTCATCGGCCTTGCGCGCAAGGCAGGCAGCACCATCACCATCGAACGCGATCCTCTCAAGGCCGCCGAGGGGGCCGATCTTATCGTGACCGATACCTGGGTAAGCATGCATGACAGCCAGTCCGCCAAGGAACGCCGCCACAACATGCTGCGCTCCTATCAGGTCAATGACAAGCTTATGGAGGTCGCCAAGCCGGATGCTCTCTTCATGCACTGCCTGCCTGCGCATCGCGAGGAAGAGGTGACGTCGACGGTGATGGACGGCCCGCATTCCGTGGTCTTTGACGAGGCCGAGAACCGTCTGCATGCGCAAAAAGCGGTCATGCGGTGGTGCCTCGGGGTTTGATCCGCTGCCACCATTGGTGATCAGAATTTTCGCGAAAATTCTGGGTCCCGGACGCGCTTGCAATTCTGCCTGCAAGGCGTAGCGTAAACCAGTGAGGTAAGCGCGGCAGGGGGCAATCAATGTCAAAGGGACAGATCGGTGTGTACGGTCTTGGGACAATGGGCAGCGCCTTGGCGCTTAACATGGCCGAGCATGGTTTCGAGGTGGCCGTCACCAACCGCGAAACTGACTGGATCGCACCGTTTCTGGCCGAGGCTGGGGATTTGGTGCGACATCTGTACCCTCATGACACGCTTGAGAGCTTCGTTGAGGGGGTGAAACCCCCGCGGGTCGACGCGACAAAGTCGCGGCGCAACCTAGTTGATTAAGGTGGGCTTGGTTGCGTGGGTCACATTCGATGGCAGAACGCCCAGACGGCGCGCCACTTCGGTGTAAGCGTCGGCAAGATCGCCCAGATCACGGCGAAACACGTCCTTGTCCAGTTTCCGACCGGTT
>CBDTZA010000305.1:0-3349 GCA_965364785.1 uncultured Roseovarius sp.
GTTTGGTTGTATGAATACGTCATTGAAGCAACCGTTACCGCCTACAGGAACTTTGTCAGCGATGGCTTTAGCCAGCGCTCTATCGTCAGCCTCAATAGCAAGCAAACAAAGAGAAAGTTCATTACTTTGTGCTCTATAATTGTGGGTGCTACAGAACTTAACGAGCGAATAAGTTAGGTTCCACGCTGGAATATTACTTCGTCGCAGACCTTTTGGGTGTGCTGCAAATCCGAGATGAAACATCTTATTCAATTCCCATCCGACAAGTGGTCTCTCACCGCCGAACAGAAGGCGAAAGACCCAATAAAGTCAATGTGGAACGCAATTCCGGGATGGTCAGCTTGGCCTCAAAGCGGACCACCGCAGTTTGTCGGCTTGTCCCGAGAGTTTGCCACCGCTTTGCCAGTTGATAATGGATGTAGCACCCGCTGATATCTGATAACAACCGGCATGTTATTGCGCCTCGTCGCGCGCGTCCCCATCTTTTTAGCGAAGACAGGATGCAATACCTTGCGGAAAGGCTTAGATCAGAGGTTATGACATATATGCGTATCTTGACGGTCCCGGCGTTTATAATCGCGATGACCCTCCCGGCGGCGGCGCAACAGCTGTCGCTTGGGCAAATCTCTGGCTATCTGAACGGTCTCAAGACCGCGCGGGGCGAATTTACCCAGATCAATGATGACGGCACGATCAGCACGGGCCGTATCCTGATCAAGCGTCCGGGGCGGGTGCGGTTTGAATATGATCCGCCCGAGAAAACGCTGGTGGTGGCCGATGGCGACACGGTGGGGATCATCGACCCCAAATCAAACACCGGCACCGAGGCCTATCCGCTGCACCGCACGCCGCTCAAGATCATTCTGGCGCGCAATGTCGATTTGACCCGCGAGCGGATGGTCACCGGGCATAGCAGCGACGGCAAAAGCACGACGGTGCGCGCGCAAGACCCCGATAACCCCGAATATGGCAGTATCGAGCTTGTCTTTACCGGCGATCCGGTAGAGCTGCGCCAATGGGTTATCAACGACGGCGGCGGCAGCCGCACGACGGTGGTGCTGGGCGATCTGAAAACCGGCATGCGTCTTGATGACGAAAGCTTTGTCATTCCCGGCAAGGAACGGATTCTGATCGACCGCTAGGCGCCCCTCGTCGCGCTCTTGCATGCGCGCCCCGTTAGATCAGGTGCGCCGTCCGCCGCATTGCGCCAGCTGGCTTTGATAGGTTGTCGAACGTGCATCCACCGTGCCCGCAACCCGCAAGAGCCATGGCTTGCCATTATAGCTGCCGCGCGAAAAGCCGGTGCGCCCTTCGTGATAGGCAAGGTATTGGCTGCGCGCATCGCCCAGCGAAATCCCAAGCCGCTCATTGGATTTTACCATGTACCAGCCGATGAAATCGGCGGCGTCATGGATATCGCTGCGGCGTGCGGCAAAGCGGCGGTTTTCGCTCTTATACTCATCCCAGGTGGCATCCAGCGCCTGGCTATAGCCATAGGCCGAACTTTGCCGACCCATCGGGATCACCCCCAGCGTAAAGCGAAACGGGGTGCGTGCATCGCTGATGAATTTGCTTTCCTGATAGATTGTCGCCATCTGCACATGCACCGGCACGCCCCAACGACGTTCGGCCGCACGGAAGGCGCGGGCATATTCCGGGCGTTCCCCCAGAATGGCGCAGGCGTTGTCTAGGTTGCGCGGTGCTGTGCCATAGCCGCTGCCGCCGCCACAGGAGGCCAGCAATAATAACACCATAAACGCGCGAAGAGTTCTGCTCATCTGCCTCTCGCTTTCTTCTTTTTTCCCTAGTTTAGCCGAATCTGTGACTGGTGGGAATCACGAATTCACCAATTTTCCTGCGCCGCCCGGCCTGGCGCGACTGTAGGTGTGAGGTTCACAGACTGTTTCCGCCGAAAATAGGGGGATGGTTGGACAAACCACCCTTGAAACGTTTACTATGTCTCGGTAGGGGCTGTTTATTATGATCAAGACACGAGCAAAATATCATCTGGGCCAGGTTGTCCGCCACAAGAAGCATCCCTTTCGGGGGGTGGTGTTTGACGTGGACCCGCAATTTTCGAATACTGATGAATGGTATGCCTCGATCCCCGAGGATAGCCGCCCGTCGAAAGAGCAGCCGTTCTATCACCTTCTGGCCGAGAATGAGCAAAGCTATTACGTGGCCTATGTCAGCGAACAGAACCTTGTCGCGGATTATTCGGGCGAGCCGGTGGATCATCCCGATATCCCCGATCTGTTTGGCCCGTTTGAGGACGGGCATTACCCGCTGCACTTTCAGCTGAACTAAGTATCTGACGTAAAAAAGGGCGGGCTTTCACCCACCCTTTGTGCCCTTAATACCCCAAGGCACAGCCATCTTTGCGCGGATCACTGCCGCCTTCTAGAACGCCGCTCTCATGGATCAGGATCGCTTGCGCACCGCCAATCGCGTCGGGCGCGGTGTTCACGTCATGGCCCATATCCGCAAGCACCTGCGCCACCTCCGCCCCATAGCCCCGTTCCAGCTTAAGCCCGGTCGGATCGGCAAAGGCGCGCGGTGCATCAATGGCGGCCTGCGGGTCCATCCCGAAATCGCGCATATTCGACACAAGCCGCGCATGGCCTGTCGATTGATAGGACCCGCCCATCACCCCAAAGGGCATCGTCACGCGGCCCCCTTCGGTCAGCATGCCGGGAATGATCGTATGCATCGGGCGCTTGCCACCGGCCAATTCATTGGGATGCCCCTTTTCAAGAGTAAAGCCCGCGCCCCGGTTTTGCAGCAACACGCCGAATTTCTCCGACGCGATGCCGGAGCCAAAGCCGTGGAAGATCGAATAGATCAGCGATACGGCCATGCGGTCGCGGTCAACGACGGTGATATAAATCGTGTCGCGATGCACCGCTTCGGTCAGCGCTTTGGCTGCGGCCATCGCCTTGGCCGGATCAATCAGCGCGGCCAGTTTTGCCGCCGTTTCAGGTGCCAGCATGTAATCAAGCCGCGTGGTGTTGGCCGGATCGGCGATAAAGCGGTTGCGCGCATCATAGGCAAGCTTGGTGGCCTCGGCCTCGATGTGGACGCGCTCGGCACCAAAGGGATCCATGCCGACGATGTCGAAATGCTTGAGGATGTTGAGCAGCAGGATCGCTGTCGCACCCTGCCCATTGGGCGGATGCTCGACCAGGTTGGCGCCTTTGTACTCGCCGCTCACCGGGGTGGTGTAATCACAGCGCTGGGTGGCGAAATCCGCCGCACTATGCGCGCCCCCCATGGCGTGAAGCGCGGTCAGCATATCCTCGGCGACCTCGCCCTCGTAAAACGCGGTGCGCCCGTCCTTGGCAATCCGGCG
>CBDTZA010000306.1:0-3347 GCA_965364785.1 uncultured Roseovarius sp.
GGCGTTTCAGCTGAGCTGTGAGAAAGAGGGCATCATCCCGGCGCTTGAGCCGAGTCACGCCCTGGCCCGTGTGATGAAGATCGCGCCAAAGTTGCCGAAAGATCACCTGTTGGTGATGAATATGTGCGGGCGCGGCGACAAGGACATCTTTACGGTCGCCAAACATCTTGGCTTTGACATGAAGATATAACGGCGCAGACCTGCACGGGCCATCGTCAGGCGGGTGCAAAGCAGGGCCAAGGCCCCCCGTGTCATTGGGCTTTGTCATTGGGCTTTGGCGTTTTCCTGAAGAACTGCCAGCGGCACGATATCAAGCGCGCGCATATGGGTGGCCGACAGGCGCACCTTGGGCGCGCAACCCTCATCATGGGCTTGCAAGAAGCGCGCGGCACACAGGCACCACTGATCGCCCGGCTTGAGCCCGGCAAAGCCAAACTCGGGCTTGGGCGTGCTCAGGTCATTGCCGACATATTTCGAGTAGGCCAGAAACTCTGCGGTCATCAGCGCGCAGATCGTGTGGCTTCCCTGATCCTGGGCGCAGGTATTGCAATGCCCGTCACGAAAAAACCCGGTGACGGGCTCGTTTGAACAGGGCTCAAGATCTGTGCCCATGACATTGATGGCGGGGTCTTTTTCGATCATCTGGCGGGCCTCTCTTTCGCGGGTTAGCCTAGCGTGGAATGCGGCCCCGTCAATCCTGGTTTACAGCGCAGCATTGATGGCGCGCAGCATGGCGATATTGCCATCATGCACGCCGTCCTCGCGGAACTTGCGGTCGGTGGCGGTGACGACGATCACCACATCGGTGTTCTGGTCGATGAAGATATACTGGCCATAAATCCCGCGCGCAATGAATTGCCCCTCGGGCGCGCCCTCTGGAATCCACCATTGATAGCCATAGCCGATCTCGCCGGGCAGGGTCGGTGCGCTGGCCCGAGTTGAGGCGCGCACCCACTCCTCGGGCACCACCTGCTGGCCCAGCCAGCGGCCCATCTGCTCGATCATAAGGCCAAAGCGGGCATAATCCCGCGTGGTCAGGTTCAACCCGCCAAGCGCAAAGGCCACGCCCTCGCCATCGGTCAGGTAATAGGGTTCTGCTTCAAGCCCGAGCGGGGCGATGATCTTTTCCGACAAGAGGTCGGCAATACCACGCCCCGTCGCGCCGCGCAGCACCATGGCAAGCACATGGGTGTCGATCGAGACGTATTTCCACCGTTCACCGGGATTGGCGTCGCGCGCGGTCAGACCGGCGGCAAAACCATCCATCGTGCCGCCAAGGGCAAGCACCCGGCCCATCCGGTTGATATCGGAATTATAGTCGAGATAATCCTCGTCAAAGGTGATGCCGCTGGTCATTTGCAACACATTGCGGATGGTGGCCCCGGCATAGGCGCTTGTCGCAAGCAGGGGCGCATAGGTGGTTACCTGATCATCAAGCGAGGCAATCTTGCCCTCGGACACGATCACCCCGAAGAGCGCCGAGAGAAAGCTTTTGGCCATCGACCAGCTTATCCGGCGATCCTCTGGCGTGGTGCCAAGATAATAGCGTTCATGGACAATCTCGCCGTTCTTGAGGACCAGAAGCGAGGTAACATCGCGCGCCGTGATCCAATCGGCGACCTCGGGGGGCAGGGTGGCCTCGGGGCCGTGCGGCAGGGGCGAGACGGGGCCATCGCCGCGTGACACGGGGCGATGCAGAAACGCGCCCTCCATGTGGGAGAAGTTATAGACGATCCTCTCTTCTGAAAACAGGCTGTTGACTGCCAAAAGCCGGGTGATCTGTTCGCGCTTCCAGAGGCCGATCACCACGGCGGCGAGCGCCAGCATCAGCAAGACCCGAACCGCCCATTTGAAAAATACCCGCATGCTGTCCCCCCGCAATTGAGCGCAGGAAAACAGGCACATTCGCCAATTGCAAGCCTGACGCGGCGGCGCAAATGATTAGCGGAATTTATCCATCAGCTTTTGCATCGCACTGCGCTCGTCTGGTGAGGGCGAGGGTGGCTCTTCCAACTTGGCAGTTGGCCTCGCCTTGCCCTCCACTGCGGGCTTGGGCTTTGAGGGTCGCGGCGGCGACAGGCGCTGTGCGACGGCGTTCAAAAACCGGTCAGGCTTGTCCTCGGCCAGCCAGGGCGCGCCGTCCGAGAGGCCGCGCATCAGATCATCAAGCCAATCGGCGTCGGCCTTGGCAAAATCCTGGAGAACGAACTGGGCCACGCGGTCTTTGTGCCCCGGATGCCCGATGCCAAGGCGCACCCTTTGGTAGGTCTCGCCGATATGCTGGTGAATAGAGCGCAACCCGTTATGGCCCGCATGCCCGCCGCCCTGCTTCACCCGCAATTTTCCGGGGGCAAGGTCAAGCTCGTCGTGAAAGACCGTCACATCGCCGGGCGTCAGCTTGTAAAACCGGATCGCCTCACCCACCGACTGCCCGCTGAGGTTCATGAAGGTGCCGGGTTTGAGCAGGATCACCTTGGTGTCGCCAATAACACCCTCACAGACATGGCCCTGAAACCTGGCGCGCCAGGGGCCAAAGCCGTGATCCCCTGCGATCCGGTCCAGTGCCATGAAACCGATATTATGGCGATTGTGCTCATATTTCGCGCCGGGATTGCCCAGACCTACAAACAGCTGCATTGCCGATGCCCTCATATTTGGTGATGTTGGTCTACGCCGCAGGGCGCGGGGAATCAACGGGCAGGGGACGGGCAGATGGCAGAGTATGAGATAAATGGCATTCATCTCTCGGTGCCCGATGAGATGCTGAATGATCGGATTTCCGACAAGCTTGCCACCGGTGGATATGAGGCGCATGAGGCCCATGCCGCGCGGATGCGTCTGCGCGCGGGCCAGCGGGTGCTTGAGCTGGGCTCGGGGCTTGGCTATATCGCCTCGGTCTGCTCGAAGATTACCGGCCCCGAGAATGTGACCACGGTCGAGGCCAATCCCAACATGTTGCCGGTGATCCGGGGCAATCTGGAGCGCAACGGTTTTGGGGCGGTGACGCTGTTGCATGGCGCGGTTGGCGGCATGAAGAATGGCGAAGAACAGGTTGAATTTGATAACCAAAAGACGTTCTGGGCCGCGCGACTTGCGGATGTGGATACCGCGCCCGACGCCGTGGTCAGCGTGCCGTATCTGGGGCTGGGCGATCTGCTCAAGACCTGCCGCCCGCATGTGGTGATCATGGATATCGAGGGCGCCGAACAGCATCTTTTCGACGCGCCCTGGCCCGCCTATATCCGCGCGGTGATGATGGAATTGCATCCGGGGCGCTATTCTGACGTGGTGATCAAGCGGATCGTTGATTGCATGTCAGAGTCGGGTCTGACCTATGATCCGGGCCC
>CBDTZA010000307.1:0-3342 GCA_965364785.1 uncultured Roseovarius sp.
ATGCTCAAGCTTTTCGCAGGTGGCGCGCATTTTGGCGGCCTCGATCGGTTTAAGCCCGTAAAGCCGCGCCAAAAGGCGATCTATCCGTTTGATTTCAGACACTTCATAATGGTGGTCGGACTTGGCCACGCGCACCATCAGCGCGCCAAGCGCGAGTTTCTCATCCGGCTCGGGCAAGGGGGCCGGTTTGGGGGCCGAAAAAGCGTGCAGTATCCTGTTGATCATGGCGGCAGGCTATCGCTGAATGCCAACGCCCCCAAGCAGATTCTCGCTCGCGACCAAAACGATTCTGTCAGCGTCAGTCATCGGCCACACCAAAGGCCCAGAATGGGCCACAATTGCTTCAAACAAAACGCGCTTTGTGGCGGCAATGTCGTTGGAAATTCAGTATGACTACAGACGGAGCGTTTTATGCCCACCCCAGAAACATTCGACTGGTCGGCCACATCCGAGGCTGACCATCTTAAACGGGCACGTGCGCTGTCCGCTGGGAGCCTGAGCGAGATGGTCAAAACCTATGACTGGTCTCATTATCCCGATGCGGTACTGGGCTGGGCGATGGCGCAAAAGGGGATTGATCTGAGTTCTGCCAGTGCTGTGTTTTTCAACGGCGAGCCGGAGCGCTTTAACTACATGCCCAAAAGTCATGTCCCAGAGACCCATCGTGGCGCGGCGCGGGTGCTTGATAACATCTGCCTGCGGGTCAATAGCGGGTTTTATCTTGTCTATCCCGGCCATGACCCGAAATGCCGCGATAAATTGATAAAATGGCTGGATTTCCAGAGCAAAGACCGTACTGAGGGGCGCCGCGGGCGCTGGATTCTGGATGAGCGCATTCTGGAACCGATGTTGAAAGACGCGCTGCGGTTTGATCGTTCGACCGAGGCGGATCGCTATCAAAAGCCAAGCCTCTGGCGCGACCTGCTCAGCCCGATCATGTCGCTTGGCATTGACCGGCGCCTGTTGAAACACAAGCCGCCGCGTGGCTGATCCACCGCGACAGAGAGGCCTTAGACCAGGCGAGAGGTTTCAATCGCCGCGCGGACAAAATCAGCGAAAAGCGGATGCGGCGCGAACGGCTTGGACTTAAGCTCCGGGTGGAACTGCACCCCGATGAACCACGGATGATCCGCCCATTCGACGATTTCAGGCAAACGCCCATCAGGCGACATGCCGGAAAAGTGCAACCCGACCTCTTCAAGCCTGGCGCGATACTTGGTGTCCACCTCATAGCGGTGGCGGTGGCGTTCTTCGATGCTCAGCGATCCATAGATGCCGGCCACTTTTGACCCCTCCACAAGGGTCGCATCATAGGCGCCAAGGCGCATCGTGCCGCCTTTGTCGTCCGAGACCTTGCGCTTGACCTTTTCGTTGCCCTGCACCCATTCCTTGAGGTGATAGACCACCGGTTCAAACCGCTTCTTGCCGGCCTCATGATCAAATTCCTCTGATCCCGCATCCGGCAGACCCGCCACATTGCGCGCGGCCTCGATCACGGCCATCTGCATGCCAAGGCAGATGCCGAGATAGGGGATCTTGCGGGTCCGGGCGAATTCGGCCGCCTTGATTTTTCCCTCGGTGCCACGCTCGCCAAAGCCGCCGGGCACAAGGATGGCGTGAAAGCCTTCCAGATGCGGGGCAGGGTCTTGGGTGTCGAACACCTCGGCATCGACCCATTGCACGTTGACCTTGACCCGGTTGGCCATGCCGCCATGGGTCAGCGCCTCTTTGATCGACTTATAGGCATCCTCAAGCTGAACGTATTTGCCGACAATCGCCACGTTCACCTCACCATCGGTGTTGTGGGTGCGATCAACCACATCCTGCCAGACGGTAAGGTCGGGCTTGGGCGCGGGCGAGATATCGAACGCGTCAAGCACCGCCTGATCAAGCCCCTCGCGGTGATAGGCCAGCGGCGCCTCGTAGATGGATTTGAGGTCATAGGCGGCGATGACCGACTCCTTGCGCACATTACAGAACAGCGCGATCTTTTCGCGTTCCTTGTCCGGGATCGGGTGTTCAGAGCGGCACACCAGGACATCCGGCGCAATGCCGATGGATTGCAGCTCTTTCACCGAATGCTGGGTCGGCTTGGTCTTGAGCTCGCCACTGGCGGCCAGATAGGGCAGCAGGGTGAGATGCATGAAAATGCACTGTCCGCGCGGCTTGTCGTGGCTGAACTGGCGGATCGCCTCAAAGAACGGCAGGCCCTCGATGTCGCCCACGGTGCCGCCGATCTCGCAGAGCATGAAATCGACCTCCGTCTCGCCTATTTTAAGGAAATCCTTGATCTCATTGGTGACATGCGGGACCACCTGAATGGTTTTGCCAAGGTAATCGCCGCGCCGTTCGCGCTCCAGAACGTTCGAATAGATCCGCCCCGAGCTAACGGAATCGGTGAGACGCGCGGGCACGCCGGTAAAGCGCTCGTAATGGCCAAGATCAAGATCGGTTTCGGCGCCATCGTCGGTCACGAAGACCTCGCCATGTTCAAACGGGCTCATCGTGCCGGGATCAACGTTAAGATAGGGGTCAAGCTTGCGTAAGCGCACCGAAAATCCACGCGCCTGCAAGAGCGCGCCAAGTGCCGCCGAGGCAAGCCCCTTGCCAAGGGATGATACAACGCCGCCGGTAATGAAAATATAACGTGCCATGCGCGTGGCGCCCCCCGTGATTTCTGCTGTGTGATGTGCGGTAAAGCGCCCTGATCGGTCTAGAAAAGACCGAGGCATCACGGGGCTAAACCCTTATAGGATTCGCAACAATAGCGCAAGCCAACCGCAAGATGCTGTTGCGGTCTGGCTTTTGCCAACAATTCTTTGTGGTTAGTCGGCGGTCGGCGTCAGCGGTGCGGTGTCCCCGCTCGGCGGCGGCAAAAGCATGTCTGCATCGGGCAGGGCAGGTTCGCTCGCGGCGGGCGGGGGTGGCGCATCTGTCAGGCGGTCAAGAACCGAAACCCCGGCAGCGTTCTGCGCGGCGATGATGGTCAGCGTGATCGAGGTCACGATAAAGGCCGCGGCCAAAATCCATGTAATCTTGCCAAGCGCTGTGGCCGAGGCGCGTCCACTGACGGCCCCGCCGCCGCCCATGCCCAGACCGCCCCCTTCCGAACGCTGCAAAAGCACGACGCCAATCAGCGAGACTGCCAGAAGGAGATGGATGGTAAGGACGACGTTTTCCATGAAGCACGGGCCTATAAGTTACCTTGGTCAGGCGCTATCTATGCAATTCCGCCAGCCCCCGCAACCCGGCAATGTCGATCACACGGGTGTTGATGGGGATGGGCCGTGATTTTTGAGGATTCGCGAGTGTTGGCGTCGCGGGCTTGGTCGCAAGGATGGA
>CBDTZA010000308.1:0-3340 GCA_965364785.1 uncultured Roseovarius sp.
TGGAGGTGCTTTGCGAGGTTTATGACGCTGCCAGCCTGAACGCGATGACAGATCAGACGATCATTGCCCGCGCGGTTGCGCAGGACAGCGAGATGCCTTTGGCAGTGCGGCGTCTTGTGGCGCGCGACCGCGCACAAGGCATCGCACCCGAGCCGCAAATGGTTGACGGCTGGATGGTGGAACCGATGGAGCGGCCCACCCGCGTGCTCTGGATCTGGGGCGCGGGTCATGTCGGGCGCGCGCTTGTGCAGGTGCTGGCACCTCTGCCGGGGTTGCATATCACCTGGGTCGATACCGGCGCGACCCGCTTTCCCGAGGAAATCCCGGACCGGGTCACCGCTCTGCCTGCGCATAATCCAGCCAGGCTGGTGGGGCATGCGCCGCAGGGGGCAGATCACCTGATCCTGACCTATTCTCATGCGCTTGATCTTGAGCTGTGCCACGGGTTGCTGGACCACGGATTTGCCAGCGCGGGCCTGATCGGATCGGCCACGAAATGGGTACGATTTAGCAAGCGGCTTGCGGGTCTGGGCCATGCCCCCGATCAAATCGCGCGCATCACCTGTCCGATTGGCGACCCGACCCTTGGCAAGCACCCGCAGATGATCGCGATTGGCGTGGCGGCAAACCTGTTGGACCCTGCCTTAATTGCGGGCACAAAAACCAGAAGCAGTTTCGCATGAAAGTTGAAGACTTCTTGGATTTTGCTGAGAAGGAGTTATTTTCCTTCATGTAATCAAAATCTTAACGGGGAAATACCGTGCCTTGGCAAAGCAACGGACACGGCACGCATTTAGGCCCGCCCGCGCGCAGCACTTGCTAGAGCGCGGCTTGCCTTCCTAAGCTTTGGACAGAGAGGCCAGTCATAGTGATAATGAGCCGGGAAAAGCGTTCGGGGGAGAGAACCGCGTGACAGGGGAGCTGTTGAGTGTTGCGGGCCTGACCAAGGCCTATCCCGGGGTTGTCGCCAATGACGCTGTGTCCTTCGCGATCCGCGAGGGCGAGGTGCATGCGCTTTTAGGCGAGAACGGCGCCGGGAAATCGACGTTGGTGAAGATGATCTATGGGCTTGTCACCCCCGACAGCGGCACCATGACCCTGCATGGCGCGCCCTATGCCCCGGCCGAACCGCGCGCGGCGCGCAGTGCCGGCGTCGCGATGGTGTTTCAGCATTTCTCACTATTTGATGCGATGAGCGTAGCCGAAAACGTGGCCCTCGGTATGGAAGACCCCCCCGCCCTGCGTGACCTCGCCACCCGTATCCGGGATGTCTCGGAAACCTACGGCCTGCCGCTTGATCCGTTTCGCACCGTCGGGGATCTTTCTGCCGGAGAGCGTCAGCGCGTCGAGATCATCCGCTGTCTGTTGCAGGACCCCAAGCTTTTGATCATGGATGAGCCGACCAGCGTGCTGACCCCGCAAGAGGTCGAAATTCTGTTCAAGACCCTGCGCAAGCTGACCGCTGACGGGGTGGCAATCCTTTACATCTCGCACAAGCTTGAGGAAATCCGAACGCTTTGCGATCACGCCACGATCCTGCGATTGGGCAAGACGGTCGACACCTGCATTCCGCGCGAAACCTCGGCGCGGGCGATGGCGGAAATGATGGTGGGATCGGCCTTTGCCGCCCCCAAGCGGGCCGCCCGCAATCTTGGGCCGGTGGCGATCGAGGTGATCGACCTCTCGATGGCCTCGCCCGGACAGTTTGGCACCACGCTCAAGAACATAAGCTTTGCGGTGCAGGAAGGTGAAGTTCTGGGCATTGGCGGGGTGGCCGGGAACGGGCAGGACGAATTGCTCGCGGCCCTGTCGGGCGAGGCGCTTGCCAGCGCGGACGCGATCCGCCTAAAGGGCGCCGGGATCGGACGGCTTGGGCCATCAGAGCGGCGCGCGCGCGGTCTTTTGACGGCCCCCGAAGAGCGGCTTGGCCATGCCGCCGCGCCAGATATGAGCCTGATTGAAAACACGGTTCTGACCGCTGCGGCGCGCGAGAACCTGATGCAGAACGGCTTTCTCAGATGGGGCGCAGCCGAGGCGTTCACCCGCAAGATCATCACCGCATTCGACGTGCGCACCCCCGGCCCCGGCACTGCCGCGCGCGCCCTGTCGGGCGGCAATCTGCAGAAATTCGTGATTGGCCGCGAGGTCTTGCAACGCCCCGAGGTTCTGGTTGTCAATCAACCGACCTGGGGGGTGGATGCCGCCGCCGCCGCCGCAATCCGCCAAGCGCTGCTTGATCTGGCGGCAAATGGCGCGGCGGTGATCTGTATCAGTCAGGACCTAGACGAGCTTATGGAAATCTCGGATCGGTTCTGTGCACTCAACGAGGGCCGCCTGTCGGATATCAAACCCGCAGAGGGGCTGAGCGTTGAGGAAATCGGGCTTATGATGGGCGGCGCCCATGGCATGGAGGTGGCGCATGTCTGATCTGTCGGACAAGAGTTATGATGCCCCCGGCGGGGATATTTATCGCCAGAAGAAGGCAGGGGCGTATCATGCTGAGACTTGAAAAGCGGCCACAGCCCTCGCAGGTCTGGACCTATCTCACGCCGCTTTTGGCGGTGATGATCACGATGATCGCGGGCGGCGCACTTTTTGCAGTTCTTGGCAAAGACCCGATCGCGGCGATCACCACGATTTTCTGGGAGCCGCTCTTTGGCGAGTTCGCGTTTTACTATCGCCCGCAGCTTTTGATCAAGGGCGCGCCTCTGGTGCTGATCGCCATCGGGCTTAGCCTTGGGTTTCGCGCCGGGATCTGGAATATCGGCGCCGAGGGGCAATATATCATCGGCGCATTAACTGGTGCCGGCGTGGGGCTTGCGTTTTACCCCATGGAAAGCTGGGTGATCTTTCCGCTGATGGTTCTGGCGGGGGCCTTTGGGGGTTGGATCTGGGCCATGATACCCGCGATTTTGAAGCTGCGCTTTGGCACCAATGAAATTCTGGTCTCGCTGATGCTGGTCTATGTGGCCGAAAAGCTTTTGGCGGCGATGGCCCTTGGGTTGATGAAAAACCCCGAGGGCATGGGCTTTCCCGGCTCGCGCAATCTGCGCCAGTATGAGAGCGCCCATAACGCCGAGCTGATCACCGGCTCGGGCATGCATTGGGGTGTGGTGGCGGCCATGATCGCGGTGATCTTTGCCTATATCCTGCTCAATCGGCATATCCTTGGCTATCACATCCGCCTGACCGGACAGGCCCCGCGCGCCGCGCGCTTTGCCGGGGTGAACCCTGCGCGCCTTGTGGTGTTTTGTCTTGGCACCTCGGGCGCCTTGGCAGGGCTTGCGGGGATGTTCGAGGTGGCGGGTCCCGCAGGGCAGGTGAGCATTGATTTCAACGT
>CBDTZA010000309.1:0-3332 GCA_965364785.1 uncultured Roseovarius sp.
CGGGCGCCCCGGCATAATCCAGCCGTGGATCGGTTTGCGGCATAAAGCCGAGATCCTGATAAATCCGCTGCCCGTCGACATAGACACTGGCCAGTTGCACGATGGTGCGCGCGGTGCCTGATGTATAGCTGGACTGGCTTTCGCTTTGTGCCCATGTGCCGCAAAGCGCGGTGCGGCCGTCCTTGGGCCGCAACTCGGATGCAATGGTGATGCCGCCGCCGGAGGAATAGCTGCCATGGCTCAGGGTCACCCGCTCGCTCAGGGTGTTTTGGGCCTGCGCCGTACCGCCAAAGCCAAGGATCAGAGCAAGAACAAGCGCGCGTTTCATGATTGGACTCCGGGGCTGTTTTGCCGCAGCTTAACAGGCCTTGCGCCATGGCTCAATTCACGGCTGCGCGCGTGGGCATCAGATCGCCGTCAGACGGCCACCTGCAACAGTTGCTCTTCGACCATCCGGTCGGCAATCAGCGCGGGGCTGATGCCCTCACCTTTGGCGCGATTAAGGATTTGCGCTATCGTCGCCTGCATCGCCGCCAGCCGCTCGCCCACCCAAGGCGCGCTATCGGTGATTTCCAGAATCTCGGCGGCAACGTTGATGATCCCGCCGCCATTGGCCACGTAATCGGGCAGATAGAGAATACCGCGCGCCTGCAGGGCATCGCCGTCACCGGGCGTTGCAAGCTGGTTATTGGCGGCGCCAACCACAAGGCGCGCGTGGATTTCGGGGATGGTGCGGGCGTTCAGAATGCCGCCAATCGCACAGGGCGCGAAGATGTCGGCCTGTGTGGCGTGTACATGGTCGGGGGTTACGACGTTTGCGCCAAACTCCCTGACCGCTTTGGTCGCGCGATCCGCATTCATATCGGCGACGCTCAGGCGCGCGCCAGCCTCGTGCAAAAGTCGGCAGAGGTGCCAACCGACATGGCCCAGCCCCTGCACCGCCACGTGGCGGTCGCGCAAATCATCGCTGCCAAACACCTCTGCCGCCCCGGCGCGCATGGCGTTGAACACGCCCTTTGCGGTGATCGGCGAAGGGTCGCCGCTGGCGTGCTGACCGTGATCAAGCCCGGCCACAAAACGCGTCTCGCGGGCGATCTCGGCCATGTCGTCGGGGGTCATGCCCATATCCTCGGCAGTCCAATAGCGGCCCTGCAAGGCATTGATCGCCTGGCCCATGGCGCGCAGCAGTTCAGGCGACTTATCCTTGGTCGGATCACCCATGATCACCGCCTTGCCACCACCCAAGGGCAGGCCCGCCGCGGCGTTTTTATAGCTCATCCCGCGCGACAGGTTCAGCACGTCGTCAATCGCCGCCGCATCCCCGTCATAGACCCGCATCCGCAAGCCCCCCGCCGCCGGACCAAGGCGGGTGGAATGCAGCGCGATAAACCCGCGCAGGCCGGTTTCATGGTCCTCGACCCGGTAAAGTTCTTCGTGGCTGGTTGACGCAAGACGTGTGAGCATGGTGGTATCCTCCTGCGAAGTACCGTAAGAGCTAGCCTGCGCGAAAAAACAGCAAACTTTGGTCACTTGAGCATGACCTTTAGGTGAAACGCCTAAAAAGACCAGAGGTTTTAGGGGAATTGGACAAGATTGACCGCCAGATCATTGCCGCCCTGCAACGCGACGGACGCGTCAAGCTGGCCGATCTGTCGGCTCAGGTGGGGCTTTCGGCGACGCCGCTGGCGCGCCGGATTGCGCGGCTTGAAACCTCTGGCATGATCACCGGATATGCGGCGCGTGTGGATCAGGAAAAACTTGGCCTGCCGCTGAACGCGTTTATTTTTGTCGAGCTTGAGCATCACACCCGCGACGCTATTTCCAAGTTCGAGACGCGGCTGCGCCGGTTTGACGAGGTGATGGAATGCTATTTGATGACCGGCACGCGTGATGTTCTGATCCGGGTCGTGGCCGCCGATCTTGCCGGGTTTGACCGGTTTCTGGAGGAGGGGTTGATGCAGACCCCCGGTATCCGGTCGATGCGGTCCAGTTTTGCGTTGCGCACGATGATCCGCCGCGATGCCTTGCCCGAGGTCTGACGTCATGGATCTAGAGTTTGATATCGTTGTCATCGGCGCAGGACCGGCCGGCGGGGCGGCGGCATTTACCGGCGCAAAGGCGGGATTGCGGGTGGCGCTGATAGATCGCAAGAGCTTTCCGCGTGACAAGCTCTGTGGTGGGTTGATCACCGGGCGCGCGCGCCGCCATTACGCCGAAATTTTCGGCTATGATATGCCGTTTGGGCCCGAGGACCGCAAGACCACCGTCGATTTCCGCTTTCGCGGCGCGCCGATGGGTGTGATCCGCGATGCACCGGCGCTTTGCGCAACCATGCGGTGGGACATGGATGCGATGATTTGTGCGCAGGCGTTAAGCGCGGGGGCGGCGGATTTCACCGGCCAGAGCGTTGCTGGGATTGATCCCGCGGCCAAGACGCTGACCCTCAAGGATGGGCGCCGGATCGGGTTTGGCGTGCTGATCGGGGCCGATGGCGCCAATAGCCAAGTGGCCAAGGCGCTCTTCGGTCAGGCGTTTGATCGTGCCGAGATCGGCTTTGGCCTTGAGATCGAGGCAGGGGGCGAACACGTGGACCCAAGCGCGCCCATTCGCATTGACCTTGCGGCGGCAAAATGGGGCTATGGCTGG
This sequence comes from uncultured Roseovarius sp., assembly GCA_965364785.1. GTDB lineage: Bacteria > Pseudomonadota > Alphaproteobacteria > Rhodobacterales > Rhodobacteraceae > Roseovarius. Next base: position 2,647 of record CBDTZA010000309.1, read on the forward strand.
TCCTTTCCCAAACGCTGTTCGACCACTGTTGGAGTGGGCGGATTGCTGGCGAAGAACCCTGATATGAAGGTGGCGATGGCCGAGTATTGCGCGCTTTTGGGGGTCGAGGCCGAGAAAAGCACGTTCAAAGGTCAGTTCCTGCCATTTGGCGATTTTCGCAAGGTGCCGGGGCAGGGGGTGGTTTTATTGGCGGGCGATGCGGCGGGGCTTGTCGATCCGATCACCGGCGAGGGAATCGGTTATGCGATGCAAAGCGGGTATCTGGCCGCGCAGGCCGGGATTGAGGCGCTGCGCATGGAACGCCCTGACCGAGCGCTTGCGCTATATCGGCGTCATTTGCGACCCATTCACCGTGCGCTGCGCATGGCGCGGCTGATCCGGCCGGTGATTTTTCTGCCCGCGATGGAGGCCGGATTTGCCCGCGCCTTTCGGCGCTCGTCAACGCTTCGGATGCAATATCTGCGTCTGATGGCGGGCGAGGTGGAATATGGCGATATCCTTGTCCGGGTCATCCTGCGCCTGCCGCGTCTTTTGGTGCTGGCGATCCGCGCCAAGCTTTGATGGCAGAGCGGTGGGGCAAGGATCGGATGGGGGACGCTGTCCCCCAAACCCCCTGGGATATTTAGAGCCAGAAGAAACATAAGCGGTGTGTCTTCTGGCCCCTTGGTGGGGGTTATAGGGCGGCG
>CBDTZA010000310.1:0-3326 GCA_965364785.1 uncultured Roseovarius sp.
GTCCTTGTCGATCGCCAGCCCCTCGATCTGGTGGAACATCGGCGTATGGGTCTGGTCATAATCGGCGCGATAAACACGGCCCGGCGCGATCACCCGCAAGGGCGCGCCCTGCGTCTGCATCATCCGTATCTGAACCGGGCTTGTATGGGTGCGCAACACATGCGGCGGGCGATTATCGCCGGGCGCACGGTGCGTGTAAAACGTATCCATCTCGGCGCGCGCCGGGTGATGGCCGGGAATGTTCAGCGCATCGAAATTGAACCAGTCACTTTCGATCTGCGGCCCCTCGGCCACGGCAAAACCCATATCGGCAAAAATCGCGGTGACCTCTTCGGTGACCTGACTGACCGGGTGGATCGTGCCAACCCGGCGATGCCGCGCCGGAAGCGTGACATCCATCCATTCGGCGCGCAGACGTTCATCAAGGGTCGCATCGGCAAGACCCTGCTTTTTGGCCGCCAGCGCGCTGTTGATCTCATCCTTGAGCGCGTTAAGCTTGGGCCCGGCCACTTGCCGTTCCTCGGCACTCATCTTGCCCAGCTCGCGCATCTGAAGGCTGATCTCGCCCTTTTTGCCCACGGCCTGCACACGCAGATCCTCTAGCGTGGCCTCATCGGCGGCATTGGCAATCAGGCTGATATATTTGTCTCTGAGATCATCCATCGGTCTTATCCAGATAGTGCGGGTCAATGGCGGGTTACCCCGGCTGGGCGTTTAGCGCAAGTGACTGGCATATTCGGTGGTAAATTCTGCATAGCCCTCCGCCGTGACCTGCAAATGATCGCGCATATGCGCATGCAGCATCGGCAGCTTGTGAAACGGCACCTGCGGCAGTGTGTGATGCTCTGCGTGATAGGGCATGTTCCAGGCCAGAAACCGGATAACACGGTTGGTATGGGTGGTGCGCGTGTTCTCAAACATATTGGCAACAAAGGCACAGCGGCCATGTTCGGCCAACAAATAAAGCCGCAAAAACGGCTGCCCCAAAACACAGGGCAACAGCCAGATCCAGAACAAAAGCGGCGCGACCAAAAGGCTAAGCCCCACCAACACGTAAAGCGCCAGCATCCAACGCGCCTCGCTCCGCACACGGGGGTGGGCACGCACGGGCACATACTCACCGGGATCGCGCCCCATGGCATTGCCAACAACCTGCCGGATCATGGCCGCCCAAAAGGGCAGACCCGAGACATGGATCACATAAGCCCCACGCGTCTCAGGCCTGGCCCCTGACCCAAGCTCGGGGTCCTTGCCGGGAATATTGGTGAACCGATGATGCGCCAGATGAAAATAGCGAAACCACTCAAACGGCAGCACAAGCAAAAGCCCCACGGCACGCCCCACCCACTCATTCAACCGCGTTGACCGAAACGGCGTCTTATGGGTGGCCTCATGCTCCAGCGTGAACAGGAAACAAATCGCGATCCCCTGCCCCACCAGCGCCAGCGGCCACAAAACCCAGCCCTGCGCGATCCATAGACCAAAGACCACAATAACCGCCATATGCCCGGCAAGATGCCAAAGCCCGGCCGCATCTTCGGTTTCATTAAGCACCGCCAGCGTGTCGCGCGGCAAAGCCGAGACAAAAGCCTTGTGATCCATGCCGAAAACCTATGCCAAAACCCGCCCGCAAACCAGACGCAATATATCCCAACCCTGGTTTCTTCTTGGTCCAAATACTCATCCGAACCTAGCGGCTCGCGCCCTCGGTCACCCATCTTGCCTGCCCCTTTGAGGGCGCGGGGCGGGCGGGTGGGAGCGCCCTCAAAGGGGCATCTTCACCCCAAACGCTCAGGCGAATTGCGTCGCGCCAAAGGCCTGCTGGCGCACCTCTTCAGGGGCCTCGCCGTACTTCTGAATGAACCATTTCTTCATCAGCGTGACATTGGAAAACCCACAGGCCACCGAGACTTCGTTCATCGACAACGCTGTCTGCCCCAACAACCGGCGCGCCCGGTCAAGCCGCAGATCGCGGTAGACGTTCAACGGCGTCTGGCGCAAAAGCTCGCGAAATCCGCGTTCAAGCTTGCGCGCACTGACCCCAAGCAGATCGGCGATCTGCCCCACGCTTAGCGTGTCCTCAAGATGCTCAAGCATGATCTGAAGCGCCGCGTTAAGCGTTGCATCTCCCTGCGCAAGCCGGTGATAGCGCAGATGCTCGCCCGGCGACGCCTCGCGTCCCGGCTCACTCAGACCCAGATAACGAGACAGGCTGGCGCGGGTGAACTCGCCATCGCGCGCCCCGACAAGCTCCACCATCATCCGCACGGCGGCGGCGGGGCTGACGGCACTGCTCAGGGCCTTGTGATGACAGGTGGTCTGATCGCTGAACACGATCCGGCGGCTTGTTTCCTGCACGCCAGCGCGAAAATCGGGATGCACCGCCAATTGGCGCGCGCCCAGAACCCCGGCGGCCAGCGGCACAAACACCGCAGAGCCGACAAGGCAAAGCCGCGCAGCATTGCGGATGGCCCGGCGCAAATCGACAAGGTCATCCGATACCGGCCGCCACGCCGTCTCGATCCCGCCGACAAGCACAAGCGTCTGATCCGGGCCGCAGCCTTCGATTTGCGCAAGGCCCCTGGCGCCGCAAACATGATCCCAGCGATAGCTAGTCCGCCCCAAAAGCCGGTTCGCCGAGCGCAGCACATCGATACAGGCCCCGGCCGCAAAGGCCACCTCTTGCCCTTGCGACACAAACAGGAAATCACCCGACAGGCTTCGCCTTGAATGCAGCGGCGCGGCAACGCTGGCGCGATCAGAGGTGAGCGTTTCAAGATACATGGTAATTGTCCTTTCCTGCCGATCATTCGCCTCGCGACCTGTCAGGCGATATTGCTCAATGAGGTTTCAATCGCATGCAGGAACGAGCCCGCCGAGGAACTACCCGACATCAGGCGATAACTGTCATCGCCGGTGCGGATGATAAGCGTGCCCAGATGCTCCATCATTGTGCGGGCGCCGTCCCCGACCGCAAAGGCATCGGGATGCAGGTCAATCGGGCAAATCCGTTCCAATGCGCGGCGCGTATTTGGCCCAGACAGATCAAGCGCGACCCAGACATCGGTCTGATCGGTAGTATAGGCGGCACCTTTTAGGTGCGCGGCCACGACCCGTTCGGCATCGGGCGTCGGATGGGTAAAGATCACAAACGCCAGGTCGCTGCCCAAGCGCATAATCCGGGTGCCGTCCTTGGTGAGGTTGGATTTGCAGACCTCGGGCAGGGCCACCCCATAGGCCGCCTTGATCGCCTTTTGCGCGGTTTTCTCTTGCCCGAGCGGCAGGGCAACCGACACGATCGCCAGATCGGCAGGCGCCGTAAGACG
>CBDTZA010000311.1:0-3324 GCA_965364785.1 uncultured Roseovarius sp.
GGTGCCGGGGCGGCCAACCTGACCGGTCATCAGCGCAAGGCTGATCAGGCAGCGCGAATTGTCGGTGCCGTGGATATGCTGAGAAATCCCCATGCCCCAGAAAATCATCGCCGATTTGGCGCCGGCAAAGGTACGTGCCACTTCGCGCAGGGTCTGGGCCGGGACGCCACAGATGCCTTCCATCTTTTCGGGTGAGAAATCGGCGAGGTGGGCCTTTTCGGCCTCCCAGTTCTCGGTATAGGCGTCGATATATTGCTGATCATACAGCCCCTCTTCGACGATCACATGCATGATCGCGTTGAGCATCGACACATCCGCGCCGGGCCGGAATTGTAGCATATGGGTGGCGAACCGGCGCAGGCCAACGCCGCGCGGGTCCATTACGATCAACTTGCCACCGCGCTTGGTGAACTGTTTGAAATAGGTCGCCGCGACGGGGTGATTTTCGACCGGGTTACAGCCGATGGCGATGGCCACATCGGCGTTCTCGATCTCGTTGAAGGTCGCGGTCACGGCGCCCGAGCCAACGTTTTCAATCAGCGCCGCAACAGACGAGGCATGGCACAATCGCGTACAGTGATCGACGTTATTGTGGCCAAAACCCTGACGGATGAATTTCTGGAAAAGATAGGCCTCTTCGTTGGTGCATTTGGCCGAACCAAAGCCCGCAACCGATTTGCCGCCATGCGTGTCCTTAAGCGCCTTGAGCTTGCCGGCGGCCAGATCAAGCGCCTCGTCCCATTCGGCCTCGCGGAAATATTGCTGCCAGTTTGACGGGTCGACGTTCAGCCCCTTGGCGGGCGCATCGTCGCGGCGGATAAGCGGTTTGGTCAGGCGATGTTCGTGGTGGATATAGTCAAAGCCGAACCGACCCTTGACGCAAAGGCGGCCCTCATTGGCGGGACCGTTCAGGCCCTCGACATATTTAACCTTGCCGTCCTTGACCTTAAGGCTGATCTGACAGCCGACACCACAGAACGGGCAGATGCTTTTGGTCTCGCTGTCGAAATCGGCGCTGTCGCCCTGTTGCGCGTCATCCAGAACCGAGGCGGGCATAAGCGCGCCGGTCGGGCAGGCCTGAACGCATTCACCGCAGGCAACGCAGGTCGAGGCGCCCATCGGGTCGGCCATGTCAAAGACGGGATAGGCATCATGACCACGCCCGGCCATGCCGATCACATCATTGACCTGAACCTCGCGACAGGCGCGCACACAGAGCCCGCAAGCGATGCAGGCATCCAGATTGACGCGCATCGCGACATGGCTGTCATCCAAAAGTGGAATACGACCCTCTTCAAGCTTGGGAAAGCGGCTCTGGCTGACGCCGGTTGCGTCGGCCATGTCCCAGAGGTGGCTTGATTTGTCATGCGCCTCGGCGCGCTCGGGCTGATCGGCCATGAGCATTTCGATGACCATCTTGCGCGCGTTTTCGGCGCGGGCGGAATTGGTGGTGACGACCATGCCATCGCGGGCTTCGCGGATGCAGGAGGCAACAAGCGTACGCTCGCCTTCGACCTCGACCATGCAGGCCCGGCAGTTACCATCGGGGCGATAACCGGGGGCCGGTTTGTGGCAGAGATGCGGAATGACCAGACCCCGGCCATTGGCAACCTCCCAGATGGTCAGACCGGCTTCGGCCTCGACCTGATTGCCATCAAGGGTGAATCGGATCCTGTCAGACATGCGCGCGTCTCCTTTGTTGGCGATCTTAGACCATGCGGCGCAAAAAGTGAGTCCGCTAATCCCGACACCTCACCGCATTTTTACGCCACTGCGGCAACAGAAGTTTCGTATCGGCAACAGGGTGCGCCGGAGGATCGCCCCAAACCGCCAAAGGCGGACGTGATCGCCCAATCGCTCGAGTCCACGAAGATACTTCACAAGGTCAAAGGCCAGCGTCGGAAATATTATCTTAACAGCGAGGCGGGCAAATATTTTTCTACGCACCTTTAACCCCGGCCTCCCCGGCGCTAACGTCGCGTCGGAGCGGGGCAGAAAAGGACGCAAACCTTGGCAGAGCTAATTCTGGTGCGGCATGGGCAGGCCAACAGCCATGCCACCAATGAGGACAGCTATGACAAGCTCTCCGAATTGGGGCAGCGGCAGGCGGAATGGCTTGGCGCGCATATGGCCACGACCAACCCGCATTTCGACCAGGTCTTGACCGGCACGCTTAGCCGTCAGACCGAGACCGCGCGCAATATGGGCTATGACATCACCACCCGTGATCCGCGCCTGAACGAGCTTAGCTATTTCGCTCTGGCCCATGCGCTTGAGGCCGAGCACGGCATTCCGGCGCCGCGCGAGGCCACCGAATTTGCCCGCTATCTGCCGCAGGTGATTGACCATTGGGTGCGCGGCGCGTTGCGCGATGTGCCAGAAACCTATGAGGATTTCGCAGGCCGGATCACCGCGGTGATCGACGAGCTGTGCGAAGACCATGGCCGTATCCTTATCGTGACTTCGGGCGGGGTGATCGGGATGGTGATGCGCCACGCGCTAGGCCTTGAGACGCCGGGCATGGCCAAGGTCATGCTTCAGATCATGAACAGTTCTGTGCATCGGCTGGAACATGTTCACGGGATGCTGATGGTGGGATCGTTCAACGCGACACCCCATCTTGATACACCGGACCGGGCCCATGCCCGCACCTTTATCTGACCCTGAAAGGACGCAGGATGAAACTTTACTATGCGCCGAAGACCATCGCGATTGCCGTGGCGATCACGCTTCACGAGGCGGGGGTCGACTATGATCCGATCCGGCTTGATTTCCGCACTGGCGAACAGACCAAGGCCGAGTATCACAAGGTCAATCCCAAGGGTCGTGTGCCCGCCTTGGTGACCGACCGGGGTATCATGACCGAAACCGGTGCCCTGCTTGATTATATCGCCGATCTGGCGCCCGAGGCGAAGCTGCGCCCCTCTGATCCTTATGACGCCGCACAGCTGCGGGCGGTGATGTATTATCTGGCCTCGACCATGCATGTGAACCACGCCCACAGGGCGCGCGGCACCCGTTGGGCCGATCAGGAAAGCTCGATCGAGGACATGAAGGTGAAAGCGGTGCAGACCATGACCGACAGCGCCACGTTCATCGAAAATCACGTGCTGACCGGGCCCTATATTCTGGGCGACGATATTTGCATGGCCGATCCTTACCTGTTCATCGCCTGTAACTGGCTTGAAGGGGATGGCGTGAACGTCGCCAATTTCCCGAAGATCGAGGCGTTCATGGCCGCGATGCGCGCGCGCCCCTCGGTGAAACGCGCCGTCAGTCTTGGCATGCTGTAAGGGGGGCACATGACACATCTCTGGGTCAGGG